>JAEZXF010000554.1 GCA_023419995.1 Pseudomonadota bacterium
CGCGGCCGCCGCCGTCTCGAAGGCGGGGCGGTTGACATGGCTGCGCGGCACCACGATGCAGGGCTCGGTGCACCACAGCATCCATGACAGGCCGGGGCCGCCATCCGCGGCGGCCAGCATGGCGCGCTCGCGCGCCAGCGCCTCGTCATAGGGCAGATGCAGCAGGACGCCTGCCCCGCCTTGCCCCTGCGCCACCATTTCCTTCGCTGTCACTCAGACCGCCGCCTCGATCGACTCGCACAGGTCCGACAGGAACGCCGCCGCCGGCGCGCCGTCAACCGCCTGATGATCGAAGGTCAGCGACAGCCCCATGGACGGTCGCCACACGAGCCCGCCCTCGGCATTTCGGCAGGCCGTCTCCTCCATGCGCCCGATGCCGAGGATGGCGATCTGCGGCGTGTTGAGGATCGGGGTGAAGTAGCGCACCCGCGACAGGCCGAGATTGCTGACCGTGAAGGTGCCGCGTGTCATCTCAGGCACGGTCAGCCGGTTGGTCCGCGCCCGCTCCGTCAGGTCGCGCCGGGCAGCGACGCGCTCCGGCAGGCTCATGGCCTGCGCGTCGAAGATGGCCGGAGCCACCAGCAGGTTCCCCGGCAGGGCGATGGCCACGCCGAGATGGATGGCCGCCGAAAGGCGCACCGCGCCCTCCGACAGCGTCCCGTTCATCTCCGGGTGGCGCGCCAGCGCCGCCACCACCGCGTCGAGGATCAGGTCCTCGACCGAGGCCTTCGTGCCCTCCGCCTGCAGGGCCGCCTTGCGCGCCAGCAGCGCATCGGCGAAGCAATCGGCGTGGTGGGTCAACTGCGCGGTCTCACCTAGGCTCGCGCGCATCTTCTGCGCGATCATGGCGCGCGCGCCGCGCAGCGGCACCACGCGGTCGGCCGGCTCGTGCGGCGCGGGTGGTTCCGGCGGGACGGGTGGTGGCGTCCGTGTCATGGCCTTACGCGATCCTGCCGACGACATCGCCCTTGGAGACGATGTCGTCGACCTTGCTGACGATGGTGAGGACGCCGTCGGCCGGCGCCCTCACCTCGTACTGGATCTTCGCCACCATGATCTCGGCCAGCAGCATGTTTCGCGTCACGGCCGCGCCGTCGGAGACGAACCAGTTCGTCACCACAGCCTGCTCGTCGCCGTCCCACATGTCGTCGGCGATGACGATATCGCTCGCCATGCCTCACGCCCCCGCGATGCTGTCGAAGGCGGCGACGATCTTGTCGGGATTGGGCAGGCAGAACTGCTCCATCGGCCGCGAGAACGGGATCGGCACGTCGGGATAGGCGACGCGGCGCGGCGCGGCCTTCAGCACCTTGATGTCGCGCTCGCACACCGAGGCGATGATCTCCCCCGACACGCCGAAGCTGTGATAGTCCTCGTCGACGACGATCAGCCGGCCGGTCTTTTTGACCGAATTGAACACCGTGTCGCGGTCGAGCGGCACCAGCGTGCGCAGGTCGACGACCTCGGCGCTAACGCCCTTCTTCGCCAGCAGGTCGGCCGCCTTGAGCCCGTTGTGGACGCCCATGGCCAGCCCGACGATGGTCACGTCCGTGCCTTCGCGCACCACGGCAGCCTTGCCGAACGGCACCACGTAGCTTTCCTCGGGAACGTGCACGGTCGCGCCGGCTTCCGTGCCCAGCCAGCCCATGCCCTGCAAGCCCTTGTGATACATGAAGACCACCGGGTTCTCGTCGCGGATCGCCGCCGTCATCATGCCCTTGGCGTCATAGGCGTTGGAGGGCGAGACCACCTTCATGCCGGGCAGATGGGCGAAGGTGCCGTAGAGGCATTGCGAGTGCTGGCCGGCATCGGAATAGCCGCCGCCGGTCGAGGTCATCAGCACCAGCGGCACCCTGACGCCGCCGCCGGAGAAATAGGTGTTCTTGGCCATCAGATTGTAGATGGCGTCCATGCAGACGCCGAAGAAATCGACGAACATCAGCTCGACGACCGGCCGCATGCCGTCGGACGCCGCGCCCACGGCCGCGCCGATGAAGCCGGTCTCGGAAATCGGCGTGTCGCGGATGCGCTCCTTGCCGAACTCCTCGATCAGGCCGCGCGTGTTGCCGAACACGCCGCCCAGCCCACCGATGTCCTCGCCCATGACGAAGACGCGCTGATCGACGCGCATTTCCTGGGCGATGGCCTCGGCCATGGCGCGCGCGATGGTCAGGCGTCGCTCGTTGGTGGTGGTAACCTTTTCACTCATCGTCTCTCTCCCGAAATCTGTGTGGCTGGATCGGCCGTCACGCGAAGACGCGCTCCAGCGCTTCCTCGGCGGCCGGATAGTCGCTGGCACGGGCGAATTCGATCGCCGCGTCGACGCGCGCCCGCGCCCGGGCGGTGATCTCGGCGTCGCCCTCGGCGGTCAGGGTGCCCTCGGCGATCATCCTGTCGCGCATGCGCGGGATCGGGTCCTTGGCGAACAGCGCCTCCTTCTCGCCCTTCGGCCGGTAGCCCTCGGCGTCGCCCATGAAATGGCCGGCGAGCCGCGAGGTCTCGATCTCGATCAGCGAGGGGCCACCGCCGGCGCGGGCCCGCGCGACGGCCTCGCCGGCCGCCTCGAAGATGGCGAAGGGGTCGTTGCCGGAGACATAGACGCCGGGCATGCCGTAGGCGGCGGCGCGCACGTCGTTGCGCGGCACGGCGGTGGCGTCGGCCTTCGGGACGGAGATGCCCCAGGCATTGTCCTCGATGACGAAGACCACCGGCAGCTTCCACACCGAGGCGAGGTTGAGCGCCTCGTGGAAGGCGCCCTGATTGGCCGCGCCTTCGCCGAGGAAGGCGACCGCCACCCCTTCCCGCTTCGACATCTTGCGCGACAGCGCCGCGCCGACCGCCGGGCCCATGCCCTGGGCGATGATG
>JAEZXF010000238.1 GCA_023419995.1 Pseudomonadota bacterium
GTCATGCACAAGCCGAAGCTGCTGCTGCTCGACGAGCCGACCGCGGGCGTCGACCCCAAGGCGCGGCGCGACTTCTGGGACGAGATCCACCATCTCGCGGCCGGCGGCCTCCCCGTGCTCGTCTCGACCCACTACATGGACGAGGCCGAGCGCTGCCACCGCATCGGCTACATCGCCTACGGCCGGATGCTGGCGACGGGCACGGTCGACGAGGTCATCGCCGATGCCGGCCTCGCCACCTTCGTGCTGCGCGGGCCGGACCTCACGCGGCTCGCCCGCGAGGTTTCGGGCCTACCGGGCGTCGAGCAGGCCGCGCCCTTCGGCACCACGCTGCACGTCGTCGGCTCCGACGCCGCCCTGCTCGCCGCCTCGCTGAAGCCCTTCTCCGCCCGGCCCGGCATCAGCGTCGAGCCTGGGCAAACCAGCCTCGAGGACGTGTTCATCAAGTTCATGGGCGACGCGCAGGACAACGTCCAATGAGCGGCGTCCTCTCCTCTGCCCGCCTCGGCGCGCTGCTGATCAAGGAGTTCATCCAGATGCGGCGCGACCGCATCACCTTCGGCATGATGCTCGGCGTGCCGCTGATCCAGCTCCTGCTGTTCGGCTACGCCATCAACCCCGATCCGAAGCAGCTTCCCGCCGCGCTGGTGACGACGAGCCACGACCACTACAGCCGCGCCGTGGTCTCGGCGCTCGAGGCGACCGGCTACTACCGCTTCGACCACGTGGCCGGGAGCGCCGCCGAGGCGGAATCGCTGATCGCCTCCGGCGCGGTGGCGTTCATCGTCACCATCCCTTCCGATCTCGCCCGCCGCATCGAGCGCGGCGACCGGCCGCGCATCCTGATCGAGGCCGACGCGACGGACCCCTCGGCGTCGCGCGGCGCGATCTCGGCGCTCGCCACGGTGATGAACCGGGCGCTGCTGCACGAGCGCGGCATGGGCGACGTCGCGGCCGCGGAGGCGGCGAGCCGGCTCGACGTCGTCGTCCACCGCCGCTACAACCCCGAGGGCATCTCGCAATACAACATCGTGCCGGGCCTGCTCGGCGTCATCCTGCAGATGACCATGGTGATGATGACCTCGATCGCGCTGACGCGCGAGATCGAGCGCGGCACGATGGAGAACCTGCTGGCCATGCCGGCGAGCCCGCTCGAGATCATGCTGGGCAAGGTGCTGCCGGGGCTTGCCGTCGGCGCGGTGCAGACGGTGGTGGTGCTGGCCGCCGCCAAGCTGCTGTTCGACATCCCCTTCGTCGGCGATCCGTTCCTGCTGCTCGGGGCCATCCTCGCCTTCGTGCTGGCGCTGGTGCTGCTCGGCTACCTGATCTCGACCATGGCGCGCACGCAGATGCAGGCGCTGCAGCTCACCTTCTTCTTCTTCCTGCCGTCGATCATGCTGTCGGGCTTCATGTTCCCGTTCCGCGGCATGCCGCAATGGGCGCAGTGGATCGGCGAGTTCTTCCCGCTGACCCACTTCCTGCGCGTCATCCGCGGCGTGATGCTGAAGGGCTCAGGCCCGGGCGACGTCGCCTTCGAGGCGTCGATCCTCGGCCTGTTCGTCCTCGCCTACGGCGCGCTTGCGCTCGCCCGCTTCCGCAGCACGCTGGACTGAAGGCCCTTTCCTGCCGGCATCGGATCGCTCCGGGAACCGCTCACCTACTTGGTGCCGTACATGCGGTCGCCCGCGTCGCCGAGGCCGGGCACGATGTAGCCCTTCTCGTTCAGCCCCTCGTCGATCGAGGCGGTGACGATCGGCACGTCGGGATGGGCCCTGGTGAAGCGCTCGATGCCCTCCGGCGCGGCCAGCAGGCAGACATAGCGCAGGTTGGTCGCGCCGCGCTGCTTGAGCTTGTCGACGGCGGCGACCGCGGAGTTCGCCGTCGCCAGCATCGGGTCGACGACGATGACCAGCCGGTCCTCGATGTCGCTCGGCGCCTTGAAGAAGTATTCGACCGCCTGCAGCGTCTCGTGGTCGCGATAGAGGCCGATATGGGCGACGCGCGCCGCCGGCACCAGGTCGAGCATGCCGTCGAGCAGGCCGTTGCCGGCGCGCAGCACCGAGGCGAAGACCAGCTTCTTGCCCTCGATGGTCGGCGCCTCGATGGTCTTCAGCGGCGTCTCGATGGTGCGCGTCGTCAGCGCCAGCTCCCGCGTCACCTCGTAGCAGAGCAGCAGCGAAATCTCGCGCAGCAGCCGGCGGAAGCTGGCCGTCGACGTGTCCTTGTCGCGCATGATGGTGAGCTTGTGCTGGACCAGCGGATGGTCGACGACGGTCACGCCCTGCATGTGCCTCTCCGTTGTTCTTTTCGGCGCGCGATCCTAGCCCCACATCGCCGGCGAGGATACCGCGGCCGCGGCCGGAACCACAGTTTTCTGGCCGGAAGACGCCGGCATCTGGCCGTCAACCGGCGCGGCCGATCATCGCGGCTTCGGCAATGGCGTCCGAAGGATCAATCGTTTATGGTCCGGCCGAATTTCGCACGGATGACGCATATGTCGGATGAACGGACGACCGCCGCGGGCGGCATGGAGACGGCCTACGGGTTCCGCGAGGTCGGCCAGGGCGAGAAGCAGGGCCTCGTCAACGAGGTGTTCCACAAGGTCGCCTCGCGCTACGACCTGATGAACGACCTGATGTCGGGCGGGCTGCACCGCCTGTGGAAGGATGCCATGGTCGCCTGGCTCAACCCGCCGAAGCGGCCGGGCTGGCGTGTGCTCGACGTTGCCGGCGGCACCGGCGACATCGCCTTCCGCATCGTCGAGGCCTCGCGCCGCAACGCCCACGCCACCGTGCTCGACATCAACGGCTCGATGCTGAAGGTGGGCGAGGACCGCGCCGACAAGCGCGGCCTCGGCCAGCACGTCGACTTCGTCGAGGCCAATGCCGAGGCGCTGCCCTTCGCGGACGCGACCTTCGACGCCTACACCATCGCCTTCGGCATCCGCAACGTGCCGCGCATCGAGGTGGCGCTGGCCGAGGCCTACCGGGTGCTGAAGCCGGGTGGGCGCTTCCTGTGCCTGGAATTCTCCGAGGTCGAGATGCCGGGGCTGGACCGGCTCTACGAGGCGTGGTCGTTCCGGGCGATCCCGCAGATCGGCGAGATGGTGGCCGGCGACGGCGAGCCCTACCGCTATCTCGTCGAGTCGATCGCCAAGTTCCCCAACCAGCGCAACTTCGGCGCCATGATCGAGCGCGCCGGCTTCGAGCGTGTGACGTGGCGCAACTATTCGGGCGGCATCGCGGCGCTGCATTCCGGCTGGAAGCTGTGAGGTTTCCGGTTCGATGAGCACCGTCGCCGCCTGGTTCCGGCTGGTTCGCGCCGGCTGGATCATGACCCGCGAGGGCGTGATCGCGGCCCTGCCCGGCGACCAGCTTTCCGGCCTGCCGCGCGTGGGCTGGCGGGTGGCTCGTCTCCTGGCGCGCCGCCGGGCCAGGGGCAGCGACCGCAGCCTGCGGCTGTCGCGCGCCGTCGACCGGCTCGGCCCGTCCTACGTCAAGCTCGGCCAGTTCCTCGCCACGCGGCCGGACGTCGTCGGCGCCGAGATCGCCACCGACCTCGCGAACCTGCAGGACCGGATGGCCACCTTCCCGATGCGCGAGGCGATCGACGAGATCCAGGGCTCGCTCGGCCGGTCCATCGACGACCTCTACATCCGGTTCGAGGAACCGGTGGCGGCCGCCTCGATCGCGCAGGTGCACCCGGCCGTGGTGCTGCGCGACGGCGTCGAGCACGCGGTCGCCGCCAAGGTGATCCGTCCCGGCGTGCGCCGTCGCTTCAACAACGACCTCGAAAGCTACTTCCTGGCGGCGCGTCTCCAGGAGCGCTTCATCCCGGCGACGCGGCGGCTGCGGCCCGTCGAGGTGACGAAGACCCTCGCCCAGACCACGCGGATCGAGATGGACCTGCGGCTCGAGGCGGCCGCGCTGTCCGAGCTGGCCGAGAACACCAGGGACGACCCCGGCTTCCGCGTGCCGTGGGTGGACTGGGAGCGCACCGGCCGCGACGTCGTCACCATGGAGTGGATCGACGGCATCAAGATGAGCGACGTCGACGCCCTGCGCGCCGCCGGCCACGACCTCGAGAAGCTCTCGGTCGCGCTGATCCAGTCGTTCCTGCGCCACACGCTGCGCGACGGCTTCTTCCATGCCGACATGCATCCCGGCAACCTGTTCGTCGAGGCCGACGGCACCATCGTCGCGGTCGACCTCGGCATTTCCGGCCGCCTCGGCCGCAAGGAGCGCCGCTTCCTCGCCGAGATCCTCTACGGCTTCATCGTGCGCGACTACCGCCGCGTGGCCGAGGTGCATTTCGAAGCCGGCTACGTGCCGCGCGACCACGACATCGACGCCTTCGCGCAGGCGATCCGCGCCATCGGCGAGCCGATCCACGGCCAGCCGGCCGAGACCATCTCGATGGCGCGGCTGCTGACGCTGCTGTTCGAGGTGACGGAGCTGTTCGACATGGCGACGCGCACGGAGCTCGTCATGCTGCAGAAGACCATGGTGGTGGTCGAGGGCGTGGCCCGCACGCTCGATCCGCATCTCGACATGTGGAGCACGGCCGCGCCGGTGGTGCGGGACTGGATCACGCAGAATCTGGGGCCCCTCGGCAAGCTCGCCGAGGCCGGGCGCGGCGCGGGTTCGTTGCTCG
>JAEZXF010000303.1 GCA_023419995.1 Pseudomonadota bacterium
CACGAGGGGGATGCCCTGCTCCTCGGCCACGCGGGCCGCCTCGCTTCCGGCCACCCCGACGAAGCGGAGCGACGGGTCGAAAGCCCTGACCGCGTTCAGGAGGATCCTGGCCGCGTCCCGGTCGGCGATGGCGAGGTTGCCGAGCGCGCCGTGGAAATTGGCGTGGGTGAGCCTCGCGCCGGCATAGGCCGCGACCGCCGCCAGCGCGCCGAGCTGGGTGACGACCAGCAGCTCCAGCTCCCGCGCGGACATCGGAATGAGCCTCCGTCCGAAGCCTTCGCGGTCGGGGAAGCCGATATGGGCCCCGACGACGACCCCCCGCTTGCGCGCTTCTGAAACGGTTTCGTACATGATGGCCGGATCGCCGGCATGCGCGCCGCAGGCGACATTGGCCGACGAGACGAGGTCGAGCAGCGCGATGTCGTCCGCCACGCGGTACTTTCCGAAGCCTTCGCCGAGGTCCGTGTTGATGTCGATGGTCTTCATGGGTTCACCCAGCCGGTTTGCAGGTTCGTTCTAGGTCTCTTGTCGATGCGGCGACGCGTCCTGTGCAGGCATGTCGCCCGCCCGCTTGTCGCGGCATATCCGCGCGATGCCTTGCAGAAGCGCCTTGTGGGCGCGCAGCGCGTCGATCGCCTCCTCCCGCGTGACCGGGACGAAGCGGATCGTCCCGCGAAGCCGGGTCTGGCCGAGGCGGTGCATGTCCGCGGCGATGACGACGCCCAGCTTGGGGTAGCCGCCGCAGGTGTTGGCATCGTTGAGCTGGATGATGGGCAGCCCGGACGGCGGAAGCTGGATCGTGCCGGGCAGGATGCCGTGCGAGAGCATCTCGACCCGGCGCACGAGTTTCAGCGCCGGGCCGGAAAGGCGGTAGCCCATGCGGTTGCTTTCCGGATCGACGGTCCAGCCGGTGGCGAGGAACAGGTCGAGCGAGCGTTCGTCGAGATCGCCCCATTCCGCCGCGGGAAGGAAGCGGATGACCGTCCCCTTCCGCCGGTAGTCGTCGAGGGCGCCTATGGCGCGGGGCGAGAGGCCGAAGCCCCGCCGCAGCCCGTCCCCTCGTTGAAGGGCAGGCGCCGGAAGCCGGTCGTCCTGGCGCAGCAGGCGCCCATCCTGCCCGCCGAACCTGCCCTTGAGGTCGGTGGAGCGCGACCGCATCATCTCCCGCACGTCGACGCCGTTGCGCACCGCGATGTAGAAACGCATGCCGTGCGCCAGCATCCCGGTCCGGAGCAGCTGGCCCGCCCGCACCGGCGAGGCCCACCACGCCGGCAGCGGCGCATCGTCGAGCGTCGCCGAGGCATCGGCGCCGCCAAGGGCGATGGCCGTGTCGGCATGGAAGCGGATCTCGATGCCGCCCAGGGTGCATTCTATCGCCGCGGCGTTCGGCTCGTTGCCGAGCAGATGGTTGGCGATCTCCAGCGAGAACGGGTCCATGGCGCCGGAGAGGCCGACGCCATACTTGCGGAATCCCGAGCGGCCGAGATCCTGCACGGTTGCCTGTATCCCCGGTCTGACGATCTCCATCATGGGACGACGTCTTCCAGGATCATGCGCACCGTGTCGCCCGGCGCGAGCAGGGACGGCGGCATCTGGTCGGGATCGAACAGCGTCATCGTCGTGTGGCCGATCAGGTTCCAGCCCGACGGAGCGTCCGCCGGGTAGATGCCCGTCTGGCTGCCGCCGATCATCACCGTGCCCGCGGCGACGTGGACGCGGGGCACGTCCCGCCGCGGCGTCGCCAGCCGCGGATCGAGCCCGCCGAGAAACGGGAAGCCCGGCTGCCCGCCCAGCGCGTAGACCGTGTAGCGGCCCGCCGCGTGAAGCTCTGCGAACTGGCGGGCGCTCATGCCGGCGCGCGACGCCATCCAGTGAAGGTCTTCGCCGTAGCGGCCGCCGTAGACGACGGGTATCTCGACGATCCTGCCCGCACCCTCGCGCAGCCCGGCCGGCGGCCAATGCGCGTTCGCGGCCCGCACGACGGCATCGTAATCGGTGACGAACGGATCGAAGATCACCAGCAGGTTGTTCATCCCCGGCACGGTCTCGCCGACGCCGTCGATCTCGTCCATCAGCCCGGACAGTGCCCAGATCCGGCGCTGGATGTCGAGGCTCAGCTCGCCCCGGCCGGCGTCGAGAAGCGCCGCGCCCTCGCCGACGGGGCTGCAGATGAGGGAAGAGCCGGCCGTGCGTGCCATTCACCGATCGCCATCATGCGCGTGGAGAGGACGGTCTCGCGAAGCACGGCGCCATGCCCGCGGTTCCGACGGACCACCCGGGCGGCGATATAGCGTTCGCGCCACCTCAGGCGAGCCCTTTCAGGAGCTCGCGCCCTGCCTGCACCATCATGCCGTTCATCGCAAGCTGCAGGATCGAGGCGCCCGCCGCGCGCGCGTCCTGCGCGCCCTTCAGGTCGGTGACGGGAAGCCCGACCGGGATGTTTCGTGCCCTGGCGCAGGCGATGACGTGGCGGACGGCTTCCTGGACCGGGGCGGCCGCGCGCTGGCCCGGCAATCCCATCGAGGCGGCGAGGTCGCCCGTACCGACGAAAAGCACGTCGATCCTTTCCGCATCGAGGATGGCTTCGATGTTCTCGACGCCCTGCATCGTCT
>JAEZXF010000444.1 GCA_023419995.1 Pseudomonadota bacterium
GGCCTTCGACGGCGATTTTGAATAGGAGGATTTGGGCTTCATCTTCGTTCCTTCGTCACTACGACGAAGCCCAAATCCTCCTTAAATCACAACCTCAAATCTGTGCCATGGGTGCTGACGGGGGACAATCCGGTCGAACGGGGCGATGCGCGGCCGATCCATCCCCTCGACCAGCGTCACCGCGCCGCGCGTGCGCGCATGCGGATCGAGATCGGCCCGCAGGTCCGCAACGACGTCGCCGAGCCAGTCGCGCGAAAGCGGGCTCTCAAACCACAGGCTGTCGTCACGGTCGAGCGCCCAGACGAAGGTGGCGGAATCCGAGCTCAGAAAGAAAAGCAGCGCCTCGTCCTCGCGCAACTGCGCCTGCGCGGTCGCGATATCGACAGGCGCCGGATTGGCCAGTTCGGCATAGCGCGGAAACTCCGCCGCCAGCTTCGTGTCGATGGCGGCGATCTCTCCGTTAAGGGAGTCGATCTCGCCGCGCAGCCGCACTGCCGTATTGGCATCGCGAACGGTCGAAAGCTGGGCCTCGCGGATTGCGACGGCGGACAGCAGATCCTGCCGGCTGCGCACGATCGCCGCCAGTTCCGGATCTCCCGTCGCCTCGCGCAGACCGAGCTGATGCAACGCCTTGCCCGCGGACGACAGGGACGCCCATTGCGCCGCCCTGAACGCTTCGTTGATCGGGTCGGCGCGCACGGTCCCCGGCGTGATCGCCACCATCGCGCAGAACAGGTATGGAAGCACCGCTCCCGCTTCGAATCGCATTCCCAGCCTCCCGATCACCCGCGAGGAATATTCGCGTCAAACAAGGACAGAACAAGGGCGATGATGCAAAGCCGCTTGCGGGCGCGGAATTGATCGCCCGGACAGCAGGCGGTTAACGCCCGTTCAACGGGGATATCGGCACCAGCAGCGTCCTCTCGAACCTATCGAAACAAGTCGCCGGTCTTGGGATTGACTTGCCGGTGGTGCTCCCTGGATGGCTTTGCCAATCCGGATTTCTTCCGGCCGGCCGGGCGCGTTGCCACAAAAACGCGGATCGCCACAAAAACTGCGACGATCAACACGATTGCTCCGAGCACGATCAGGTTTACCCATCCGGCTGACATTGGCGTCTCCTATGGCGCATGATCGCACCCGCATTGGCGGCGCATTCTAGCGCAGGAATGAAACGAGACGAGCCTAAAAGAACAAGGGTCAAAATGCCGAGCCAAAGCCTGTCCTTTGCAAAAGGCTTGTCCACCAACCCGCCGCGAAAAGCACGGACTGCCCAGCCTGGTCCAGGCAGCACGGTGCCGCTTGCGGCGACCGCATCGGCACGCAAGGCAAAGCGGAAGATCGACTTGATGTGTGGCGCTACCGTGTTACCCGACAGGGGAAGCTGTCTGGAGATATCCACGTTGCGCCTGCCTCGGCTTGTGAGGTCGGAGCAAGAGCGGCGACGCGGAGCTAGTCGTCGGCGCATCTGAGGCGGCCGAACGAAAGGCAGAGTTGGCGAGCAGCGGGCGATGACATTCGCTCTTGCGCGTGGCGTTCGAGCCAATATGCTCCCTGACTACCCCCTGCCAGGACTCGGGGCTGAAGGGTGTGTGCCGTCAGGGAGACTTCGATGCTTCGCCAGAGTGTTCCGGAGCTTTTCAAACGCGATCAACCCTCGCCATGGGGGATCGCCATCCGTGTCATCCTGCTGATGGTCATGCTCGTTGCAACCGTCTGGTTGATCAAGAGCAATCCGTTGATTACGGACCAGAACACCCAGGTCGGGAACAAGGATAAGAAGGTGTCAGATGAGCGGCGGTCGTGACTGGAGAGAATATCCAATACCAGCCTGGGCATTGATCGTGTTCCTGATCGTTTTCGTTTCCGGAGCGTCCTGGCTCGCGGTTTGAGGTTTGGACAGAATCTGCCTGCAAACAGGGTAGCCGGACGTAGCGTTGGCGCGCCGCGAATGGCAGGAGGTTCTCACAGGCTCGACCAGTCCCGCGCCAGTTCCTCGCCGTTCATGCCCGTGATGCCCGCAGCCTCCAGCCCCGAACGCACGGCATCGACGAGGTCGGCGTTCGACACGGCCGTCTCGCCGGTAGGCAATGTCAGGTTGTTCTCGAAGCCGACCCTCAGTCCGCCGCCCAGGAACCCTCCGGCGATCGTGCAGGCGGCTTCGTGCCGGCCGAAGGCGCACACCATGAAGCGGCGGAAGACCGGCTGGCCGGGTGCCAGAAAGGGCAGGAGATCCGTCGGCGTCGATGTCTGGCCCGTCGTGTAGCGTCCAAGCACATAGAGCACCGGCGGCTCCTCGAAAGGCACGATCCCGCGCCGGTGCAACGCGTCGAGCCGAACGGCTTCGCCCGGCTCGTAGAGAATGAATTGCGGCGCGACGCGCTCTGTCTTCATCCAAAGCAGGAAGTCGGCGAACGCCGCCTCGTTCGCGGTTCCGGGCAGGATTTCGCGCAGCGCCAGCGAGGCGGCCTGCGGCTTCACCGCCCGAACGACAGCCATCTGCTCTTCCGGGCCGTAGATTCCGAGCGCCTCGGAGGTGATCTGGACCACCATGCGTTCGCCCACCTCGGCCCGGATCGCTTTGATGACGGCCTTGTAGGCATCGGCGTCGAGCAGGTGCTTGTCCTCGCTGTCGCGGACATGGACGTGGATCATCGCCGCGCCGGCCTCCAGGCACTCGGCCGCCGTGCGCGCCAGTTCGACCGGCCCTATGGGCAGGGCGGGATGATCCGCCTTCGTCCTGCGGCCGCCATTGGGCGCGACCGCGATGGGCACACAAGGCAGAGCGCGACCGGCCGGTGGCATACGGGGCTTCCCTCTTCAATGATTCATTCCGATCACATATTTCCAGCATGAAACAGATGTTGCAATAGCTGCCCGGCGGCGATAGCTTTTTCCCATGGAGCAGGGAACCGTCAGGCAGAAACTCGTCGCGGATTTCGATGCGCTGCCCGGACAGTTGCGGCAGGCGGCGCGCTACGTGCTCGACCACCCGCGCGACGTCGCGCTGCTGTCCATGCGCGAGCAGGCGCGGGAGGCGGGCGTCCAGCCGGCGACGATGACGCGTCTGGCGCAGCGGATCGGCCTCGACGGATATGACAGCATAAGGGGCGTTCACGCCGCGGCGCTGCGCGGCGGCGAGCCGCGAGGCTTCACCGCCAAGGCCGGCGCGCAGGTCGAACGGCAGAAGAAGCGGGGCGACCGGGCGCTGGCGGCGGACATGCTGAGCCGGATCGCCGCGCAGGTCGCCGGACTCGGCGATGTCGCAGGGCTCGACCGCCTCGAAAAGGCGGCGCGCACCCTGAGCGGAGCGCGCCGCATTTACTGCATCGGCATGCGCTCCAGCCATGCGATCGCCTGGCACCTCCACTATACCCTTTCCATGATCGGCGACCGTTCCGTCCTGCTCGATGGGCCGGGCGGAACCGGCATGGACCTCGCGGGACGCATCGCGCCCGGTGACGCGCTCGTGGCCGTAAGCGTGGCGCCCTATACGAAGGCGACGGTCGAGCTTGCCCGGCTGGCGTCGTCGCGCGGCGCGGCGCTGGTCGCGGTCACGGACAGCGAGGTGTCGCCGCTGGCGCGCATCGCGCGCGACGTCGTCCTGGTGCCGACCGACACCGCCTCCTTCCTCCACACGATGGCGCCCGCCTTCGCGGTCGCGGAAATCCTCGGCGCGCTGGTTGCCGGCCATGCCGGAGACGCCGCGCTCGAGCATTTCGATGCGCAGGCCGGGGCGCTGGGAATTCACATCCAGCCAGGACGCAAACGCAAGGCCGCCGCCCCATGACCCGCATCATGCACCGCTCGCTCGTCTCGACCCCGCCCGTCGCCGTCGCCGCGCGCGGAATCGAGATCGTGGACTCGCAGGGCAAGGGCTATATCGACGCTTCGGGCGGTGCTGCCGTCTCCTGTCTCGGCCATGGCCATCCGGCGGTGCTGGAGGCGCTGCACGCGCAGCTCGACCGCATCGCCTACGCCCATACCGGCTTCTTCACCACCGAGGTCGCCGAGCAACTTGGCGAACGGCTGGTCGAGGACGCGCCGGAGGGGCTCGACCACGTCTATCTCGTCTCGGGCGGGTCGGAGGCGGTCGAGGCGGCGCTGAAGATGGCGCGCCAGTATTTCGTCGAGATCGGCCAGCCGCAGCGCCGCCACGTCGTCGCGCGCCGCCAGAGCTATCACGGCAACACGCTCGGGGCGCTGGCCGCCGGCGGCAACGAATGGCGGCGCGAGCAATTCCGCCCGCTGCTGATCGAGACCCATCACGTCGATCCCTGCTTTTCCTATCGCTTCCGCCGCGAGGACGAGAGCGAGGAGGACTACGCGGCGCGCGCTGCCGCCTCGCTGGAGGAAAAGCTGCTCGAACTCGGGCCGGAAACCGTCATCGCCTTCGTGGCCGAGACTGTCGTCGGCGCCACGGCCGGCGCCGTCCCGCCGGTCGGCGACTATTTCCGCCGCATCCGCGAGATCTGCGACCGCCACGGCGTGCTGCTGATCCTCGACGAGGTGATGTGCGGCATGGGCCGCACCGGCACGCTGCACGCCTGCGAGCAGGAAGGCATCGCGCCCGACCTGATGACCATCGCCAAGGGGCTGGGCGGCGGCTACCAGCCGATCGGCGCGGTGCTCGTCTCGGGAGCGATCCGCGAGGCGATGCGCGCCGGTTCCGGCTTCTTCCAGCACGGCCACACCTATATGGGCCACACCATGGCCGCCGCGGCCGGCCTTGCCGTGCAGGAAACCATCCGCCGCGACAAGCTGCTCGACAACGTCCGGGCCATGGGCGCGCTGCTCGAGGCGCGCCTGACCGAACGCTTCGGCAACCATCACCATGTCGGCGACATCAGGGGGCGCGGCCTGTTCCGCGCGATCGAGCTGGTGGAGGATCGCGCGAGCAAGCGTCCGTTCGCCGCCTCGCGTAAGGTCAACGCGGCGATCAAGCGCGCGGCCATGGCGCGCGGCCTGATGGTCTACCCGATGGGCGGGACCATCGACGGCGTCAACGGCGACCATGTGCTTGTGGCGCCGCCCTTCATCGTCGACGAAACCGATATCGAGCGCATCGTGTCGCGCCTCGGCGACGCGGTCGACGCGGCTGTGACTTGACGGTGGCGCCGATACGCGCACTCTTGGGGACGGGGATCGGGGGGCTCCGCGCCTGCCGCCTCCGACCCCGCCTCGAAGAAGGAGACGGGCCTGCGGCACGAGGCCTGTTTTCATCCGAAAGCCCGAAGAGGGATCGTGCCCAACAGGGAGACGCACTCATGAAACGACATTCGGTACTCGGCTTCGGCCTCGTTGCGGCGATGTTCGCCTCGCTGGCGGCAGGAGCCGCCAGCGCCCAGGAACAGCGTTTCGTCTCGGTCGGCACCGGAGGCGTGACCGGCGTGTACTATCC
>JAEZXF010000367.1 GCA_023419995.1 Pseudomonadota bacterium
GGGTCCTGGTCGAAATTGATGTTGGCCGTGCCGAAGGCGAGGTCGAGATCGGCGACGACCACCTCGGAGGAGAACAGGCTCGACACCGCCCAGCCGACATTGTGCGCCAGCGTCGAAGAGCCGACGCCGCCCTTGGCGCCGATGAAGGCGACGGAGCGGCCGATGGGCTCGGCCGCGGGGTCGACGAAGATCGAGGCGATGACCGAAAGGACGTCCGCCATCGAGATCGGGGCGACGACATATTCGGAGATGCCGAAGCGGATCAGCTCGCGGTAGAGCCAGACGTCGTTATAGTGGCCGATGACGACCACCTTGGAGGAGGGATCGCACACCTCGGCCAGTTGCGCGAGCGTCGCGATGAGCTGCTTGGGCTCCTCGCGCGACTCGACGATGATGAGGTTGGGCGTCTGCGCCGACTGGTAGAACTCGACCGCCGTGGCGATGCCGCCCATGTGCAGCTTGAGATGGGTCTTGGCCATGCGCCGGTCGCCGCCGGCCCGCTCGATGGCGGCGGCGACCGCCTCCGTCTCGCAGAAGGCCTGGATGGAGATGCGCGGCACCGGCCGCAGCTCTGCCATGGCGGTCACTTCGGCCTCGCTGGCCGGCTCGCTCGCGGCTGCGTCGTAGGCAAGGTTGCTCATGTGGTAAGCCCCCGAATTGGCATCAGTACTCGACTTCCTGCGACCAGCCCGAACCCCGGGTGCGGTAGCGGTCGATGGCGACGCTGCGGCGTGCCGTGTCGATCTCGCTCGGCCGGCGCGGCCCGAGCAGGTCGGCCGGGTTGGCGATCTGCGCGGCAAGGTTGTTCTGGTACGAGCAGCCGAAATTCGCCCAGTGCTTGTTGTCGCTGTTGTTCAGCATGTCGTCCGGCCAGCGGCCGCACGGCCCGGTCGAGGCGCGCATCTCGGCATAGACCAGCCTGACCGGGGCGGCATCGCCGTATTGCGAGGCCTCGTAGGGCTGGTGGGCGATGCGGCCCTCCGGCACGCCGGCGCGGCGCAGCCGCGCGACGAGCTCCGCAGCGACCGCCGACGCGGCGGCCTGGTTGGCGGAGCCGTAGGGGACCATCACGCTGACGACGGGCGCCGCGCGGCGGTCGTAACCGGCGATGAAGCCGTCGGCCGCCACGCGCTGGACGCGCGACAGGCCGCGGTCGTCGAGGCCGACGGGGATGTCGACGATCTTGTCCTGCTCGGAGATCACGATCGGATGGTTGGTCCGGTAGTCGTCCGGGATCGAGCCGACGACGACGCTGTCGCGCCGGGCGCAGCCGGAGGCCACCGCGAGGGCCGCGGTCGCCGCCACGAGGACGGCGGCGCGCACCAGGCGCCGGGAAGGAGCGGAGTTGAGCGGCAGTGCAGGCATGGGTCCGTCCCCGATCACTTGTAGATGAACCCGACGACGCCGTGGTAGCGCCCGGCCGGCTTGTCGGTCTTCATGGTTCCGTAGATGCGGTTGACGCGGCCAAGGAACATGCCGGCGCCGTCGCTGGTGGGGTTGAAGTTGTCGTCCGGCTTGGCGAGCGCGGTGCGCGCCACGGGCTTGGTCAGGTAGGGCGTGACGATGATGACCAGCTCGGTCTCGTTGCGGACGAAATCGCGGCTGCGGAACAGCGTGCCGAGGACCGGCAGCTTCGACAGGCCCGGCAGGCCGTTGACGGCCTGGCGCACGTCGTCGCGGACGAGGCCGGCGATCATCATCGAGCCGCCGGACGGCAGCTCGATGGTGGTGTCGGCCAGGCGCTTGCGGATCGACAGCATGTTCGAGCCCGGCAGGCTCAGCGGGTTGGCGGTGAGGCCGACCGAGCCCTCGGTCGTCGGCTCGGACACCGAGGTGCGGATCTTGAGGTTGATGCGGCCCGGCGACAGGACCGTCGGCAGGAACTCGAGCCCGATGCCGTACTCGATCTTGGCGACGTCGTAGGCCACGCCGCCATAGGTGGCCGGCTCGTCGATGATGCCGTCGCCGTTGGTGTCGCGGGCGGGGCTGGGCGGCGAGACGGACTGGTTGGAGACGACGTTGAACTCGCCGCCGACCTTGAAGGTCGCCTTCTCGCCCGACACCGCGGTCAGGGTCGGCTCGGCCAGCGTCTTCATCACGCCGGCCTGCTCCATGCTGTTCAGGTAGCTCTCGAGCAGGCCCTTCGTCAGCCCGATGCCCGACTGCGCCAGCGGCTTGCCGAGGCCGTAGATCGGCTCGCTGACCGCGCCCCACGAGATGCCGTCGGCGTTGCCGGAGGCGATCATGCTGACGCCGAGCTGCTTCATCACGTTGCGCGAGACCTCGGCGACGGTGACCTTCAGCGTCACCTGGTCCTCGCCGACGATCTGCAGCATGTTGACGATGCGGCTGGAGCGCCGCGACCTGTCGGGGTTGTTGATGGCGACGCCGCCAGCCGCGTCGCCGCCGGCCGCCGTCTGCGAATACTGGCCGGTCGTCGCCTCGCCGCCGGACACGAATATCCCCGCCAGCTCCTCGGCGCGCTTGGCGTCGAGCGGCGTCTCGACCGTGCCGGTCAGGACGACGTTGTCGTTGATCAGCTCGGCCTTGATGTCGGACTCCGGCAGGAAGCGCTTCAGATAGGCCTCCAGCCCCGACACGTCGCGCTCGACCTTGAGGTCGATCGAGGCGATCTGCTCGCCGTTGGGGCCGAAGACGAAGATGTTGGTCTCGCCGACCGACTTGCCGAACAGGTAGATGCGCCGCGCCGTGCGCGTGACCGCGTCGGCCACGGCCGGGTTGGCCACCAGGATGTCGTAGGCGTCACGCGGCAGGTCGATGACGATCGACTTGTTGAGGCCGAGGTCGACGCGCTGCGTCGCGCGCTTGGCGCTCACCGTGACGGCGCCCTGGGCCGAGGCTTCCTTGGCGAGGAGCGGCGCGAGGCCGGAGCCTGCCCCCAGCGCGAGCGCCAGCGCCAGCACCGATCCGGCGGCAGGGCGCGCGATGCGGCCGGGCACGGCTTTCTCTCGGTTCCTGATGTTCATCGACGCGCTCCCACTTCGCTGACTTCGCCCGACTTGATGAGGCGCACGGTGCCGCGCCTGCCGCTGCCGGAAACGAGGTAGTCGGCTTCCTCTTCGATCACTTCCTGGGTGTCGCCGACGGCGCGCAGCGCCAGCGCCAGCCGGTCGGCCATCTGCTGGGCGACGGTGATGATCTCCGCCTGCTGCGGCGTCAGTTCCAGCGTCGCGGTATCGCCGACGCGGACCTTGCGGCCCTCCTCGTCCTCCTGGATCGCCTGGTCGATGGCCAGCACGCGGATGTTCCTGAGGATGGTTTCGGTGACGAA
>JAEZXF010000412.1 GCA_023419995.1 Pseudomonadota bacterium
GCGTAGACTCCCAGCGGATGCTCGAGCGCGCGCGCCGCCGCCACGCCCGGGTCGCGATGCCACCACAGCCTCCTGTATTCCTCCATCGCCTCGACGAGGTTGCCCGAGATATAGGGCGCCTGCTCCGGATCGGGCTCGACGGGGATGACGACCGCGCCCACGCCGCCGAGCAGCCGGGCGATCTGGTCGTATGTCTCGGGAAGGAGGTCGGGCTCGGTGATCGACGAGTAGAGATTCTCGATGATGCCGGACAGATCCCGGACCAACGGCATGGCGAATGTCCCCCTCTTCGCGTGTCGGCAGCTGTCCCGCCAAAATACCAGAGAGTCGAACGGGCCCCAACCAGCGCCGACCTCGCATCGCGGCGCCGGCATGGACACCCCCCATTCGCGGGGAGGACGGCCTTTTCCGCCGCGCTAGGATGCGTCCCGTCCGGTGCATGGGCGATGCGCCGGCGTTGGGGGCAACCGGCGGGTGGGGCCAATGCTGTTCTACATCCTATCGTTCTGGTCGGTCGGGATCGCGTTTCTGTGCGCGCTCTACGTATCCCGGACCATCAGGGAAAGGCGCGAACCCGCCGGGGGACGATACGCGGAAACGCAAGGCGCCCCGCCGCCGGCCGGGGGCGGCATGAGCTGAGGCGACGCCGTACCGGCGGGGAAGCAAGCGATCCCCTCCCCCTCTCCACGCGCAGAGAGCCGGCAAGTGAGCCGGGGCTGTCTCGTGTCCGTGCCGCGGTTCGGCTGCCGCGCGGTTTCGGGACGATGTCCGCACGCCGCCGGCATCCCGGCTGCCCGCACCAGCGAACTGGAGCGCTGGAGGCCGTTGTCGCGGGATGGTAGTCTCCCGCGCCATGCGACGAACCATCCCCTCGAACGCCCCTGAGCTGGTCGACTGGCTGACCGGGCTTTTCCCTTCCTTCCGCGGCCACCTGGCCGCATCGCCCTTCATAGGCCCGCACGAGGAGCTGACGCCGCACCGCGCGTGCATGGTCTTCACGCATTTCTACCGGGACGGCGTACCGGACTACGGCGCCCCGGCGGTGGCGGAGCTCTTCGGCGGGATCGAATCCATCATCGCGGCAGACAGGACCGGGTACTTTCCCGTCGGCAACGCCGTCTGCACCTGCTTCCTCGAGAACATAGGCGGCGATACCGCCGGGGAGCTGAGCAGGCCGCACATGGGGCGATACACCCTGGAGTTCTTCGACGGCTGGCACGGCCGCCGGGCCTGACGATGCGCTCCGCCCGAGCGGCGGGCAGTCGCCCTTGCGGCTCGCCGTCCGACGCGGCATCGACGGGGCACGCGCTCCTCGACCCCGAAGCCGGCCTTGGCGGCCTACCGGGCGAACCGGCGCGCGCCGGTCACGCACAGGACCACCGCGACGGTGACGGCGAGCATCGTCCCGGTCACCGGCTCGCCCAGCAGGGTCGCGGCCAGCGCCAGGCCGAAGAACGGCTGCAGCAGCTGGAGCTGGCCGACCGCGGCGATGCCGCCCTGCGCCAGGCCGCGATACCAGAACACGAAGCCGATGAGCATGCTGAACAGCGAGACGTAGCCGAGGCTGATCCACGCCGGCGCCCCGATGGCCGAGAAGGACGGCGGCATGCGGAGGATGGCCAGCGCCAGCATGGCCGGCAGCGACAGCACCAGCGCCCACGAGATCACCTGCCACCCGCCGAGCGTGCGCGACAGCCTCGCGCCCTCGGCATAGCCCAGCCCGCACAGGACGATCGCGGCGAGCATCAGCCCGTCGCCGAGCGGCGAGGCGGCGACGCCCTGCGACAGGGCGAAGCCCGCCACCAGCGCGCTGCCCAGCAGCGAGAACGCCCAGAACGCCGGCCGCGGCCGCTCGCCGCCGCGCACCACCGCGAAGATCGCCGTCGCCAGCGGCAGCAGGCCGATGAAGACGATCGAATGCGCCGAGGTGACGTGGCGGAGCGCCAGCGCGGTCAGCAGGGGAAAGCCGACCACGACGCCGAGCGCGACCACCGCCAGGGAGGCGAGGTCGCGCCGGGCCGGGCGCTTCTCGCCGAAGGCCAGCAGCAGGCACAGCGCCAGCAGGCCGGCGATGGTCGCGCGGGCGACGGTGAGGAAGACCGGGTCGATCTGCAGCACGGCGACGCGCGTCGCCGGCAGCGATCCGCTGAAGATCACCACGCCGACGAGGCCGTTGATCCATCCGCTTGCCGTCCGGTCCATGCCGCACTCCTTCCCGTGTGTGGCCCCTTATCCATGGCCACCTCTGGCGCTGCCAGCGACAGTTCGGTACGGTTCAGGCAAACTGTTATGATGCAAGCTCCAGTACGGCTGAGGGACACGGGCCATGGGACGCACCAAGGTCGAGACGGTGATGGACACCATCCGCCAGCGCATCGTCGGCCGCAGCCTGACGCCGGGTGCGAAGCTGCCCTCGATCCGGGCGCTGGCCGGCACGGCGAAGGTGTCGGCCTCGACAGTCGTCGAGGCATACGAGCGGCTGGTCGCCGAAGGCGCGATCCACGCCCGGCCGGGCTCGGGCTTCTACGTGGCCAGCCAGGCGGCGCCGCTGTCGCTGGCACAGATCGGCCCGAAGCTCGACCGCGCCGTCGATCCGCTGTGGGTGTCGCGGCAGTCGCTCGAGGCCGGCGACGACGACCTCAAGCCGGGGTGCGGCTGGCTTCCGCCGTCGTGGCTTCCCGACGCCGGGCTGCGCAAGGCGCTGCGC
>JAEZXF010000438.1 GCA_023419995.1 Pseudomonadota bacterium
CCTGCGCGCCCGGCCCGACCTTCTCGTGCGCGGCGTCGCCGGCCTCGAGGCCTTCGCCGTGCCCGGCATTCCCGAGGTCGCGGCCGGCGACGACCTCGGCGCGCTGATCGGCGACGCGCTCGAACGCGCCGGCTTCCCGCTGCAGGCCGGCGACATCGTCGTCGTCGCCCAGAAGGTCGTCTCCAAGGCCGAGGGCCGCCTGCGCCGGCTCGACGCCTTCGCGCCGTCGCCGCGGGCGCTGGAGATCGCCGCCCCCATCGGCAAGGACCCGCGCAAGGTCGAGGCGATCCTGTCGGAATCCGACGAGGTGCTGCGCGCCGTTCCCTCCGGCCCCGACGGCCTGATCATCACCCGCCACCGCAACGGCTGGATCTGCGCCAATGCCGGCATCGACGAGTCCAACCTCGGCGCCGGCCGCGAGGGCATGCTCCTGCTCCTGCCCGAGGACGCCGACCGCAGCGCCCGCGCCATCCGCGCCGCCCTCGAGCGCACGAGCCGCCGCCGCCCGCTCGGCGTCGTCGTCACCGACACCTTCGGCCGCCCCTGGCGGCAGGGCCTCGTCAACATCGCCATCGGCCTCGCAGGCGTCCCCGCCATCGTCGACTGGGCCGGCCGGGGCGACGCATGGGGCCGAACCCTCAAGGCAACCATGCCCGCCCTCGCCGACGAACTCGCCGCCGCCGCAGGAATCCTCATGCAGAAGGACGCACAGACACCAGTCATCATAATCAAAGGCATCAAATGGAACGACGATCCAAATACTTCCGCAAAGCACGTGCTAAGGCCGCAGGGGCAGGATCTCTTCCTCTAGTCGCCGGGTTCCGCGGCCGGTAGGCCGCGCTCGGCCTCACGGGGCAGACGCCCCCCTCTTCGTCCTCCCACCCCTTCCCTCTCGATGCGGCGCTGCCCGTCCTGTGACCTCGACGGTGGGATGCCGCTCGGAGGCGGGCGGCATCAGCCTGCCCTCGATGCGTTGCTGCCTGCCCTTGGCCCTGGCTTTTGCGCCGTGGGGCTGATGCCTGCGCTCGGCCTCCCGGGGCGGCCGCCCCTCTTTGTCCCTCCCGCCGGCCCGCGCTCTCCTTTCCCCTTGTCCTGGTGCTGCTCAAAAAAAGGGCCCGCCGCTGTTTGGAGCGACGGGCCTTTAGCTTGAGGGGAGGACAGGATGCCGACAGGGAACGTCTGGTCCTGGCCCAGGGAAGCTTTGGGGCAACTGTGTTCTCACCCGATTGTGAGCGGCTGGCTTTTTCGGATCATTGCGTTGAGGATTACGAGGAGCTGGCGTGCGATTGCGATAAGGACTGTCTTTGGTGCTTTGCCTGCGCCTCGCATCCGGTCACGCATTGCGATGAGGCTCGGGACACATCGGGATGCTGTGAGCGCTGCGATATAGAGAGCTTCACGAACCTTTCGCCTTCCGCCCCAGATACGGCGAGCACCGCGCCATGTGCCGCTTTCCCTGGCGTGCGGCGCGAGGCCGGCGAGAGAAGCGATGCGGCGTCGGCAGAGAGAGCCGAGTTCGGGCAGTTCGCCGAGCAGCGTGGCCAGCACGGTCGGGCCGATGCCGGGAACGGGAGCAAGCAACCGCGCCCGTGCGGCCAGTGCCGGGTTCTGTGCGATGAGTTCGGCGATCTGGCGGTCGAGCTTGTCGATCCGGCGGGACAGCAAGGCGATCATGGTGTCGATCTCGCGCAGGATCTCCGGTTGGCCCGCGCTGTGGCGGCGCACCTTCTCGGTCTTGCGGAACTCGACCAACTGCTTGCGCCGTCTGAGGAAGTCGGCCAACCGAAGCCGCGCGGGATCGGGCGGGACGGTCGCCTCCAGCGGCAAGCGCCGCCCCATCTCGGCGAGCACGCGCGCATCGACCCTGTCGGTCTTGGCCAGCACACCGATGGCGCGGGCGAACTCACGCGCCTGCCGTGGATTGACCCGGGCAAAGGCGATGCGCGCGGCCGCCAGCGCGGTGATCAGGCCGGCGTCGCAGCCGCTGGTCGCCTCGAAGATCACGAGCGCATCAGGAGGCAACGATACAGCCCATTCGGCGATGCCGGAACTGGTGTTCTCGATCCTCGACGTCGCCCCGTCCGGAAGGGAGTGAAGGTCGAGCCAAGCGCGGCAAAGGTCGCAGCCGATGATGATCTGTGGCATGGTGAAGCTCCTGTCCATGTCGTGCGGGCTCTCAGCCGGCCCAAGCAACTGTTCAGGTTCAAGGCGATGCGGAAGGGACCCTTGCTCCCTAGCGGGCTACATACCCTTGGGGGGGACGGGCTCCCTTCCGCAATCCAAATCTGCCACAAATCAAACAGACAGGGGGGGTGTCTCCGGAAACGTGTGGAGGCGCCGATGGTTCACCGGCGATTTCAGGGCCGGCCTCTGCGGACGTGGAGGCGTGCGCCTTGAATCGATGCGCGAAGGCGATGAATCGGCTCGTCATCGCTGCCGCGCAAGATATTGAAAAGAAAAGCGCCAGTCGGCCTGTAAGCCGGGTTCTGTATGGCCACGCCGCAGAAGCGGCGCAACGTGGCGGCCATTCATCTGGGACGTGCGTTGCCGCACGCCTCAAGCAACCTACCCGGACGGCTGGCCGGAAACTGCCTGAAGGTCGCCCTTCGCGCCGTCCCTATTCGGTCTTGCTCCCGATGGGGTTTGCCGTGCCGCTCCTGTTGCCAGTCGCGCGGTGGGCTCTTACCCCACCCTTTCACCCTTGCCCCGCCGGCTCACCGGTCGCGTCGCGGCCGGTCAGCAGGCGGGGCGGTCTGCTTTCTGTGGCACTTTCCCTGGGGTCGCCCCCGCCGGCCGTTAGCCGGCATCGTGTCTCCTGGAGCCCGGACTTTCCTCGCCGGCAGCCTTTCGACCGGTGCCGGCGCGGCCGCCCGGCCGACTGACGATGCGTATAAAGGGGCTGCTGCGGCAAATTGCAACCACAAACGGCGCCGGCAGGGGACGCGGGCGCCGTCGCGGCCCGCGATCAGCTCATGTGGCGCTTGACCTTGGCGCAATAGGCCGCCGACACCTTGTTCATGCGCTTGGCGGCGTGGCCGGCATTGTAGCGCAGGATCGTGCCGCAGGTGTCGCCGCCGCCGAGCTGGTGCGCCTTGGCCAGGTACTTCATGCCCCAGCTTATGTTCGTCTCGGGGTCGTACAGGCCCTTGGCGCTGCCGGAATAGCCCATCATGCGCGCCGTCGACGGCTTGATCTGCATGAGACCGATCTCGCCGGCGCGGCCGCGCGCGTTGGGACGGTAGTTGCTTTCGATGCGCACCACGGCGCGGGCGAGCGAGACCGGGATGCCGTGCTTCTGGGCGTGCCTCGCGATGATCGCGTCGTAGGCGGAGCCCTTGACCACCGACCTCGCCTTGGCCGGCGCGATGGAGGCCGTCGTCACATTGTCGATGCCGGGGGTGGCCTTCTGGTCGCCGGCGGCGACGTCGCTCATGAACATCGAGTGCGCTTCGGTGACGGGCATGCTGAGCGCGGGATGCACGAAGGCGGCGAGTCCGGCAGCCAGCGCCGCCGTCGCGAATGACAGTTTCTTCATGTGGTCCGTTCTTGTCGTGGCCGCACCCTCGGCGCGGCAGGTTGGCCTCTGCGGCCGGCTGATGGGAGGGAGCCGGACGCGTTCCCGGGCCATGTGCCGGCCAATCTGGCGGCAAAAATGGCCGGACAAGTCACTTTGCGTGACAGGATGTGACAAAGGGCCGGTTTTCGCCCGTCAGGCGGCGATGCTCGGCAGCGCGCTCAGCAGCCTGTGCAGCGTCTCGATGGTCGAGGGGTGGGCCACGCCGTCGACCCGCGCGGGGCGGAAATGCCGCTGGAACGCCTCGACGGCCGCGCGGGTCGCCTCGTCGTAGAAGCCGTTGATCTCCAGCCCGTAGCCGTAAAGCAGCAGCATCGACTGGAATGCCTCGACGGGCTCGCCCCTGTCGCCGAGCGCGAGGAAGCGCCCCCCCTGCACCGAGGCCGGCGCGACGTGGTGCCCGACGCCGAGCTCCGCCAGCCGCGCCCACGGGAACGCCTCGCCCGGATCGATCTTGCGGCCGGGCGCGACGTCGGAATGGGCGAGGATCCGCTCCGGCGCGATGCCGTAGCGGACGCAGATGTCGCGGCACAGCGCCGCCACCGCCTCGATCTGGACGTCGGGAAAGGGCGGAAAGCCGGCAAGAGGACCTGGATTGACCACCTCGATGCCGATCGAGAACGAATTGACGTCGGAAAGGCCCTTCCACGAGCCCTTGCCCGCGTGCCAGGCGCGGTCGCTCTCGCGCACCATCTGCACGACGCGCCCGTCCTCGTGCACCAGATAGTGCGACGACACCTCGCTCTCGGGCGCGCACAGCCAGGCCTCGGCCGCCTCGCCCGTCTCCATGCCGGTGTAGTGCAGGATCACGCAGTCCGGCTTCATCCCGTCGCGCCGGGCGCCGAAATTGGGCGAGACCCTGACTTCGGCACCCGGATGGTCGGAGGCGAAGCCGCTCATGCCGGCCGCCTGCTGCGCTCTATGGTCTCGTAGGCCGCGTTGATCGCGGCAAGCCGCCGGTTGGCGATGGCGAGGAATTCCTCCGGCACGCCGCGGGCGATCAGCCGGTCGGGGTGGTTCTCCGCGGCCATGCGGCGGTACTGCGCCCGCACCTCCTCGAACGGCGCGCCGAGCTCGAGCCCGAGCACGCGCCACGGATCGGCCTCGCCGCCGATGGCGTGGCGCGACAGGATCGCCTCGAAGCGCTCCTCCCGGATCTCGAAGATCTCGGAGATGCGGCGCAGGAACCCGACCTCGCGCTCGTGCACCATCCCGTCGGCGGTGGCGATGTGGAAGAGGCCGTCGAGGATGTCCTCGAGCACGGCGCAGTTGGGGCGGCCGGTGCCGCACAGTCCGGCCAGCCGCTCGGCATAGGCTTCGAACCCGGCGACGTCCTGCTTGGCGAGGTCGAACAGCCGGGCGACGTTGCGCGTCTGCTCGGCCGGCACGACGAAGATCTGCTGGAAGGCGCGGACCTCGTCCTGCGTGACGATGCCGTCGGCCTTGGCCATCTTGGCCGACAGCGCGATCATCGCGATGGAGAAGGCAACGCGGCGGCGAAGCTGCGGATCGCCGGAAAGCACCGTGCGCACGGCCTCGATCACGCTCGACAGCGCGGTTCCCGGCACCTTCGTGAGCAGTTCGCTTATGCGCACCCAGATCGACATGGGCGCTTCATAAAGCCAAAAGCCCGAAATGACGAGATGGCATCTGCCGCCCGCGACACATGCGCCCCCGCTACATGCGCCCCGGTACATATAACGGCGCCGGGAACACCGGAATACCGGCCGTGCCCGGCGCGAACGCCTGCGGGCGGCGTCGCGCCTGCCCGCGACGAAGAGAAGCCGCTACTCGGTCGGCGTGGTCGGAGCCGTGGGCGGCGTGGTCGGCTCGGTGGGCGCCGGCGGCACCGCGTTCGGGGTTGCCGGCTCTTCCATCGGCTGCACCTGCTCCGGCACGGACTGCGTGGTGGTCCCGTCGGAATCGCTGCATGCGGCAAGGCCCAGAAGCGCGATGCCGGAAGCGGAAGCGAGGATCAGCTTTTTCATTCCCTATCTCCTTTTTCGACCGTTGGCCCGCTTGCGGCGGGCGGTCGTCGGGGAAATGCGGGCGAACGCGGTCGGTTGCGTAACATTGGGTTTCCAACTGTTACGCACCGGCGCGACGGCGAGGCTTTCGAGGGTTCAGCGTGGACCGGAAGCCGGAACCTCTCCAGCCGCGCGTAGCTCGCCTCCATGCCGTCGGCCATGCCGCTGTCGATCAGGGCGTCGCGGGTCTCCCTGTCGGGCAGCGTCATGCGGATGGTCATCCGCGTGCCCTCGCCGTCGGGCGCGAAGCGGGTCTCGACGTGATTGTCCGGCGTCCGCCCGCGCAGGAACATGCGCTCGACATGGACGAGCCGGCCGAACGGCTCCAGCGCGACATCCTCACCGGTCGAGTGAAAGCCCGCGTCTTCGCCGTCCGGCCACTCGAAGCGGATGCCGCCGTCCGGCCGCGCATCCTTTCGGCCCGAGCATCCACTGCCGCAGCAGGCCGGTCTCGACATGGGCGCGATGGACGTCCCCGGGCTTCGCGGCGAAGCGGCGGACGGCGACGATGGATGCGTCGCCTTCCGGGTTGAGCTCGAGCGCGCCCATGGCCTGTCCTTTCCTCGCATCCCGCCCGCCACCAACCACTGCGGGGCGGGCATTGTTCCATGCGGGAACGCGAGGGCCGGCCTGCGACCGGCGGCTGGCTAGCGCGCCTCGAACAGCTTCGCCAGCGCCTCGGCCATGCGCTGCGGCTTGTAGCCGAGCTTGGACGGCGTCAGCCCCAGCCGCGCCACCACCAGCCCGCGCGACGGCATGACGACGACGGACTGCCCGTCGTGGCCGAGCAGCCAGAACGCGTCGTCCGGCAAGTCGAAGCCCGCGTCGCCGCCGTCGCCCGGCCCGCGCAGCCAGAGCTGGCCGCGCCCGTACTCGCCGTTCGAGGCGGGCGCCTCCTCGCGCATCCACACCGCGAAGCCTTCCGGAAGCACCGGCTGGCCGGCCCACACGCCGTCGTTGCGCAGGAACTCGCCGAACCGCGCCCAGTCGCGGGCGGTGGCGTAGAGATAGGAGGAGCCGACGAAGGTGCCCGACAGGTCGGTCTCCAGCACCGCGCTCGTCATGCCGAGCGGCCCGAACAGCTCGGTGCGCGGCCAGGCGAGCGCGTCGGCCGGCTCGGCGAAGGCGTCCTGCCAGATGCGCGACAGCATCGTCGTCGTGCCGCTCGAATAGCTGAACACTTCGCCGCGCGGCCCGCCGAGCGGCTTGTCGGCGGCGAAACCCGCCATATCGGCCTCGAGATAGAGCATCCGCGTGACGTCGGTGACGTCGCCGTAGTCCTCGTTGAACTCCAGCCCGCTCGACATCGCCATCAGGTCGGCGAGCGTGATCGCGCCGCGCTCGTCGCCGTTCCAGCCTTCGAGCAGCCCGTCCTGGTCGATGGAAAGCCGCTCCTCGCGCACCAGCGTGCCGATGATCGCAGCCGTCACCGTCTTGGTCATCGACCAGCCGAGCAGCGGCGTGTCGGCGGCGAAGCCCTCGCCGTAGCGCTCGCCGACGATGCGGCCCTCATGCGCCACCACCACGGCGCGCATGCCGGGGCCGGTCATGGCGGGATCGTCGAGAACGGCCGCGAGCGCCGGATCCTGCGACGGCTCGACCCGCTCGCCCGCCGGCCACAGCGCCGCCATGTCCGGCGTGCCGCGCTCCGGCACGGCCGCAAGCGCCTGCGCCTCGGCGCCGTAGGGCACGCTGGTGCAGCCCGCGCCCTGGCGGTAGACGGCCCTGCCCTCGCCGAACAGGCCGAGAAGCTTCGCCGAGACGGTGCGGTCGGCGGTGTCGACGTCGGCGGAGATGTATTTCAGGATCGGATGACCCGGCGCCTGCACGTCGAGCGCCAGCACCTCCTGCCCGTCGCGCCAGGCGAGGAACTGGTTGGAACAGACGATCTTGGCCGAATAGGCCGTCGCCACGCGAATCAGCGCCGGCGGGGAGAAGGTGAGCCATCCCGCGACGCCGGCGACGGCGAGCACCACCAGCGCCACGAGCCATTTCAAGATCTTGCCGAGAATGCGCACGGTTCCCCCCCATTCGGCGCCGCCTTCAAATCGCCGCCATTGCGTTGCCATTCGGAGGCGACTTTTGGGCGGCGGCAGCGAAAAATCAATCCGCGACGGTATTCTCCTCGTGGCTGCCGGTGATTCGGCGGCGGCGCCGCGATGCGACGGCACAGGAGAAACGATGCGCCCATTGCTGGTCCTTGCCCTCGGCCTGCTGCTCGCCGCCTGCACCCGCGTCGGCTACGACTTCGCCGACGTCGCGCCGCGCACGCCGCAGCAGCCCCAGGTGCTGACCGCGCCGCAATCCGCCAGCATCACGCATCCGCGCTTCGGCGACCGCAAGCCGCACCCGTGGGCGAGCCGCGCGCCCTGGACCTATCCGATCCACGGCACCGACGTCTCGAAGTACCAGCAGAGCGTCGACTGGCACGCGGCCAGGGCCGCCGGCATCTCGTTCGCCTTCATCAAGGCGACGGAAGGCGGCGACAGGCTCGACGACCGCTTCCACCAGCACTGGCGCGGCGCCAAGGCCGCCGGCATCCCCCGCTCGGCCTATCATTTCTTCTATTTCTGCCGGCCGGCGCGCGAGCAGGCCGCATGGTTCATCCGCAACGTGCCGAAGGAAGCGGGCACCCTTCCCCACGTCCTCGACATGGAGTGGAACCACACCTCGCCCACCTGCAGGCTGCGTCCCTCGGCCGAGACGGTGCACAGCGAGATGACGGTCTTCCTCGACATGCTGGAGCGCCACTACGGCAAGCGGCCGATCGTCTACACCTCGATCGACTTCTTCGACGACAACCGGCTGACGCAGTACAAGGGCAACGACTGGTGGCTGCGCTCGGTCTCGGCCCACCCGGACGACCGCTACGGCAAGCATCCGTTCCTGTTCTGGCAGTACACCGGCACGGGCGAGGTGCCCGGCATTCCCGGCGACGCCGACATCAACGTCTTCAACGGTTCCGAGGCCCGCTGGCGGGCGTGGCTCAGGCAGCACACGCGGTAACAGCGAATTTATCCCAGCCTTTACCTCGCATGCGGCACAATCGCGCCGACGAAAGCCTCCCGGAGACACTCCATGAAAGCCACGCCCCTCGCCCTCGCCGCCCTGCTGGCCGCCGCCTCTCCCGCGCTCGCGCAGGCCCCGGCGGCAGCGCAGGCCTCTGCTGGGCAGGCCCCGGCAGCGCAGGAATGCGGCGGCGACTTCACGGCGTGGAAGGCGGGCATCGGCGAGGAAGCGCGCGCCGCCGGCATCGGCGAGCGCGGGCTGGCGGCCCTGCGCAACGCGCGCATCGACCAGCGTGTGCTGTCGCGCGACCGTGCGCAGGGCGTCTTCACCCAGACCTTCATCGAGTTCTCCGGCCGGATGATCAACCAGTACCGGCTGACCCACGGCGCCGCCAACCTGAAGAAATATGCCGACGTCTTCGCCCGCGCCGAGCGCGAGTTCGGCGTGCCGGGTCCGGTGATCGCCGCCTTCTGGGCGCTGGAGACGGATTTCGGCGCGGTGCAGGGCGATTTCAACTCGCTCGACGCCCTGGTGACGCTGGCGCACGACTGCCGCAGGCCGCATCTGTTCCGGCCGCAGGTGGTGCCGCTGCTGACGCTGATCGACAACGGCACGCTGCCGGCCGACGTGCAGGGTGCATGGGCGGGCGAGATCGGCCAGACCCAGATGCTGCCGTCCGACATCCTGACCAAGGGCGTCGACGGCGACGGCGACGGCAAGGTCGACATCCGCCGCTCCGCGCCCGACGTCATCATGACCACGGCCGCCAAGATCCGCTCGCGCGGCTGAAAGCCGGGCGAGCCGTGGATGGAGGAGGTGCGCGTTCCGGCACAGATGCTGTGGGAGGAGACCGGCCGCACCAACAAGCTGCCGATCTCGCAATGGGCGCAGTGGGGCGTGACCCGGCGCGACGGCGGCCCGCTCGATTCTGGCCTGCCCGCGGCGGGCCTCGCCCTGCCGATGGGCCACAAGGGCCCGGCTTTCCTCGTTCACGACAATTTCGACATCTACCTCGAATGGAACCAGTCGATCGTCTACACGCTGACCGCGGCGAACCTCGCCACCCGGCTGGCCGGTGCGCCGAAGTTCGACCCGCGCACCCCTGAGGAAGGGCTGGTCGGCGAAACGATGAAGCTCTTGCAGCAGAAGCTGGAGGCGCGTGGCCACGACGTCGGCGGCATCGACGGCATCCTCGGCCAGAAGACGCGCGAGGCCGTCCGCCTCGAGCAGATCCGCCTCGGCCTGCCCGCCGATGGCTGGCCGACCCCGGCGCTGCTGTCGAACTTGTGAGCGCGCCAACCGGAACGAAATCGGCGAGCCCGTTTCAAGACCGTCGGTCGTGCCGGGTCAGTAGCCCAGCCACGTCACGCCGAGAACCACGAGCCCGAACACCACGATGAACACCACGCCGAATACCTTGAAGGTGCGGTGGTCGGCGTAGGAGGCCGCCTTGTCATAGGCGGCGTCGCCCATTTCCTTCCGGGCCAGCCTTTCCTGCAGCAAGCGTGCCGCTTCGCCGTCCCCATGCTGCATCTGCTTGTAGTAGCGGGACATGATCGTTCCCTCCTGCCAGTGGCTGCGCAGTCTGAACCAGAATCCGCTCCGTTTCGACAGGAACGTGGATTCTTCGCTTCAGTCCGCCATCGTTTCCAGGCTGGCGAAGCCTTCCGGCGTCGCCCCTTCCTCGAACGGCGTGGTCACCTCGACGAAGTCGTCCGGGTAGAAGCCGTTGAAGCGCGTCCTGAGCGACAGCGAGTAGGCGCCGATGTGGCCGATCTCGATCCAGTCGCCGGTGTCGACGGTTTCCGGCAGCCAGAACGGGCGCGACAGGATGTCGACCGAATCGCAGGTCGCGCCGCAGACCTTGAACGGCACGATGTTCTGCCGGTCGCCGTTGCGGCTGCGGATCGCGGGGTCCGGGATGAAGCGGGCGGGCAGCGTTATCTTGCCGGTCCACGAATCTGACAGCGACGCCCAGATGCCGTCATTGATGTAGAGCCGCCTGCCCTTGCGCAGGAGCACCCGCACGATCAGCGAGAACGCGCGCGCCACGATCACCCGGCCAGGCTCCGCCACCAGCGGCACGTCGGCGAAGCCCCATTCCGCGATGTCGTCGCGCAGCCGCGCCATGATCTCGTCCAGCGACGGCATCTGCGGCTTCCGGCGGTTGGGATCGTGCCCGTACTCGGCCGGGAAGCCGCCGCCGACGTCGAGGCCGGCGATCCGGACGCTGGCGCGGTTCCGGACCCAGTCGGCCGAGGCCAGCGCCCGCTCGTAGGTGTCCGGATCCTCGATCTGGCTGCCGACATGGAAGCAGATGCCGACCTTGTAGCCGGCGCGGCCGAGACGGTTGATCAGTTCCACCGCCGCCGCCGGGCCGGCGCCGAACTTCTTCGACAGCTCGTAGGCGGCGCTGCCCTTGGTCTGGATGCGCACGAAGGCGGTGATGGTGCCGGGATCGATGTCGAGGGCGCGCACCACGCGGGTGAGCTTGACGATCTCGTCCTCGTGGTCGATGGCGATGACGCGGATGCCGTAGTGCTCGAGCGCCAGCCGGATGTGCGACTGCGCCTTGACCGGGTGCATGTAGAGCATCTCGGCGTCGGGCGCGACCTCGCGCACCGCCGCGAACTCGCCCGGCGAGGCGACGTCGAAGGCGGTGACGCCGGCTTCCGCCAGCGTCCGCAGCACCATCGACTCGCCGTTGGTCTTTACCGCATAGGCGGTCTTGCCGGGGAACATCGCCATGAAGCGCCGACAGTCCGCGGCCAGCACCTGCGGGCGGAAGCAGTAGACCGGGTCGTCCGGACGAAGCGCGAGCGCTGCCGCATTCGCATTCTCGAATCGTTGCACGGGGGGCTCCTCCTGTATGCGGGCGGGAGCGTAGCAGGCGTTCACGACGCAAAAAAGCACGCGGCGGGCAACGGGCGCCTCCGCGCTCTCCCGCCCGCGGGCGCCGGGTGCGACACTTTTTTCACAGGTTGCGCGGCCGGGATTTCGCCAGCGAATTCAGGCCGGTGACCACCTCCTCCGGGTGGATTTTCCAAAAGCTCGCCGCATCGCAGCACAAGATATACTTGCCAGTCGCGCGATCCGGCTTAGATTCTGATCCAGTCCGCAGAGGAGATCATGCCAATGGGACTTGCACGACCGATCAACACGTTGATGTTCTGTGCCGCGTTCGCCTTCGTTGGCGCCTTGATCCTGGGGGTCCTCCCCTGACATCGGCACAGCGCCGCGATTGGCGCTCAATTCCTCAGGCAGTCAGACAACAGCGGAAGGCCGAGCGATAGCCCGGCCTTCTCCGTTTGTGCATGCTTTTCGCTTGCCCGCTCGCGCCGAGCGACGCCCCGGCGGTCGCCGGACCGGCCAGGCAAACAGGGCCCGACGGCGCTAGGCTGCCGCGGCCGCCTGCGGCCGCACCCCGATCAGGTGGCAGATGGCGAAGGCGAGATCGGCGCGGTTCATGGTGTAGAAATGGAACTCGCCGACGCCGCGCTCGACGAGGTCGAGCACCTGCTCCGCGGCGATGGCGGAGGCCACCAGCGCATGCGTCTGCGGGTCGTGATCCAGCCCCTCGAAGCGCCCGGCGAGCCATGACGGCACATGCGCGCCGCAGCGTCCGGCAAAGCCGGCGACCTGCCTGAAGCTGTGGATCGGCAGGATGCCCGGCACGATCGGGATGTAGATGCCGGCGCGGCGGACCCGCTCGACGTAGCGCTCGTAGAGGTCGTTGTCGAAGAAGAACTGCGTGATGGCGCGGGTGGCGCCGTTGTCCACCTTGCGCTTCAGCATGTCGATGTCGGTGGCGAAATCGGCGCTCTCCGGGTGCTTCTCGGGATAGGCGGAGACGGAGACGTCGAAATCGCCGATGCGCCGGACGGCCTTCACCAGCTCGGCCCCGTTGGTGTAGCCGTCGGGATGCGGCCGGTAGGCCTCGCCCACGCCGGCCACCGGATCGCCGCGCAGCGCCACGAAGCGGGTGACGCCCATCGCCGCGAAATCGCGGATGACCGCATCGACCTCGTCGCGCGTGGCGTCGACGCAGGTCAGGTGCGCCGCCGGCTTGAGCGCGGTCTCGCGCAGGATGCGCCCGACCGTGCGCGCCGTGCGCTCGCGCGTCGACCCGCCGGCGCCGTAGGTCACCGAGACGTAGTGCGGCGCCAGCGGCTCCAGCCGCGTCACCGTCTCCCACAGCCGGCCTTCCATCTCGTCGCTCTTCGGCGGGAAGAACTCGAAGGAGACGTTGATCCGGCCGCCGGCGTCGGTGCGGCGGGAAAGGCGGGGATCGGCCATCAGGCGCTCTCCTTGAACTCGGTCTGGTACACGGTGGACGGGTCGGCGATCAGCAGGCGGCGGTCGCGCGCCAGCCACAGCTTCACCGTGAGGCCGGCGGCGTCGGCCGGCGCGAAGGTGCGCTCCGCCTCGAGGTCGAGCCCGGCCTCGTCGAGCCAGTCGCCGATCTGGCGGTCGGAGAAGCCGAGGCGCACATGGGCGTGCTCCTCGCGCAGGAACTCGTGCGCGTGCGGCGCGAAATCGACGATCACCAGCCGGCCCGCGGGCCGCAGCAGCCGGGCCGCCTCGCGGATCGCCGCGCCCGGCTCGTCGAGATAGTGCAGCACCTGGTGCATGGTGATGAGGTCGAAGCCGTCGCGCTCGACCGGCGGCGCATAGATGTCGCCCTGCCGCACCTGGGCGTGGGCGACGTCGGCCCGGTCGAGATTGGCCCGCGCCACCGCCAGCATCTCGCGCGACAGGTCGATGCCGACGCCGCGCCGGTAGAGCGGCGAGAACAGCTCGAGCAGCCGGCCGGTGCCGGTGCCGAGGTCGAGCATCGACTGGAACGGCCGGTCGCCGACCAGCTCCCTCATCGCCGCCTCGACCGCGCCGTCGGGCGCGTGGAGGGAGCGTATCTGGTCCCAGCTCGCCGCATTGGCGCTGAAATAGTCCGCGGCCTTCTCCTGCCGCTTGCGCTTGACCGCGTCGAGCCGCTCGAGATCGCGCTCGACGATCGCGTCGGCGGCGTCGATGCGGCCGATGATGCCGGAGAGGAAATCGCGCGCCGCCTCGCCGTCCGACAGGCGGAAGAACGCCCACGAGCCCTCCTGGTAGCGCTCGATAAGCTGCGCCTCCATCAGGAGCTTGAGGTGGCGCGAGACGCGCGGCTGCGACTGGGCGAGAATCTCGGTCAGGTCGGTGACGGTCAGGTCGCCGCGCGCGAGCAGCAGCAGGATGCGCAGCCGGCTGGATTCGGCCGCTGCCTTCATTGTATCAACCATCGCGTTGAGGCCGGTCGAGGTGCGCGTCAGCATCCGGGTCTCCAAAACATATAAAGATATATTTATATCGTCTGACGCACCGGCGCAAGCGGCATGTCGCTGCAAGGCAAGAAATAGGCGCAACCGCGCCATGGAGCGGCCATGAGTGAAAACGGCACAGAGGCGCAACCGCGCGAGGGCGAGATCGCCCTGTCCTTCGATCCCGCGGAGCGCGCGACCGACGCCGGGCTGGTCTTCATCGGCCGGGTGCGCTCGCCCTGGACGCGGCGCGAGGACTGCCCGCGCAACACCGCGGCCGCTCGCGCCAAGGGGCGCCCCGCCGAGGTCGAGCTGGCGCCGGACTACCGCGCCGGCCTCGCCGGGCTGGAGGGCGCGACCCACGTCATCGTGCTGACCTGGCTCGACCGCTCGCGCCGCGACCTCATCGTCCAGAAGCCGCGCCACGCCCCGGTGGCGCGCGGCACCTTCGCGCTGCGCTCGCCGGTGAGGCCGAACCCGATCGGCCTGCACGTCGTCGGGCTGAACGGCGTCGATGTCGAGGCGGGCATCCTGCATCTCGACGCCATCGACGTGCTCGACGGCACGCCCGTCCTCGACGTGAAGCCCTATTTCCCGGGCACGGACGCGGTGCCCGACGCCGTGGCGGCCGGTTGATGGTGGCAACGACGGCGAGACAGCGCGCCCTCGCCAAGGCGCTGACCGCGCTGCTGCCGATGGCGCCCTATGCCGACATCGAGGCGGTCAGGCTGGCGGCCGGCGCCCGCGACATGCGCGAGCTTCCGCCCTCCATCGCGGTCTGGCTCGCCACCATCGCCCACGTCCGGCACGAGCACACCGACTACGACCGGCTGCTGGCCGAAGGCTACGACCGCGACGCCGCCCGCTTCTTCGTGGTCGATCAGATCAACGAGACGCTGACGCGCTGGCGGGCGACACGGCTGCTGGAGCAGGACGAGAGCGAATAGGGAATAGGGAATAGGGAATAGGGAATAGGGAATAGAACGGGATCACGGTCTTTCTTGAAGACAACCCCTATTCTCTACTCACTACTCACTACTCACTATTCGCTCAGTATATCCACTGCTCCGGTATCCGCACCGACACCTGCTCGTCGGCTTCGATGCGGCCGGGCTTCTCCACCCAGGCGACGAGGCCGCGCAGGCGCTGCGCCGATTTCGGGAAGGCGAGCGCGCCGCCGTCGAGGTCGGCCATCCCGGCGCGCTCGGCCGCCAGCCGGCCGGCGATGCGGCACGGCTTGTTCTGGCCGTCGACCTTGAGCGTCACCCCGCCGGCGAAGAACAGCAGCGTGCCGGCGGGCAGCATCGACAGGCGCGGCACGCCATCCAGGGACAGGTTCGCCCCGATCCATTCGGGCCGGATCTCGCCAAGTCCCATGCGTTGCGCCACGGCGGCGAGCTCGTCCGGCGCGACGATGGAAAGCTGCCTTTCGTTGCGCATCTCGGTGCCGCGCGGATACCACGGCTCGCGCCCGCCGGAACGGCGGGTCGGGCCGGCATGGTAGTCGCCCTCGATCCCATCGAAGGAAAGCGCCAGCGAGGGCGCGGCAACGGTCTCGAAATGGTCGCGCGGCGCGACGAACGTGCCCGCCACCCGGCCGAGGAGCTTGCGCCCGGGGCGGATATCGATCTCGTCTTCCCGCATGGCGAACAGTTGGTTCATCGTGGCTGGCCTTGGTCGTGGAGGAGCGCGACCATGCCCGCGGCGGGCCGGCGGGTCCAGTCAAAACCGCTGACGAACCCATGAACGGCGGTGATCGCTACATCATGCGCAGCAGCGCGCCGCCGATCGAATAGCCCGCGCCGTAGGTGCACAGAAGGCCGTAGTCGCCGGCCTGCATGTCGCGGTGGTTCCGGGCGAGCGCCACCACCGCGCCGGCGGCGGCGGTGTTGCCCAGATCCTCCAGCACCATCGGCGCGATGTCGTGGCCGATCTCGCGCCCGAAGGCGAGCTTCAGGATCATCTGGTTCATCCGGTAGTTCGCCTGGTGCAGCCAGAAGCGCCGCACCGTCTCGGGCGTGCGACCGTGCTCGGCGAGGAAGTCGACGATGAAGCGGTGGCTCGCCACCGTCACGTCCTTGAACACCTTGTTGCCCTGCTGCTTGATGAGGTTGCCCTCGGACGGGATGATGCTGACGTCCGGCTGCGCGGCGCGGTTGAGATAGCTGAAGTTCGATCTGATGTTGTTGGAGAACTGCGTCCAGTTGCGCGTGTCGAGCACCTCGAACCGGCCCGGCCGCGTCTCGCCTTCCCCTGCCGCCTCGACGAGGATGGCCGTCGCCGCATCGCCGAAGATGAAATGCGTCTGCCGGTCGCGGAAATTCAGGTGCGCCGTGATCAGCTCGGGCGTGACGACCAGCGCCCGCCGGTGGGCGCCCGCCCGCACGAGGTTGAAGGCGACATGCAGCCCGGCCGCCGCCGAGGAGCAGCCCAGCGACAGGTCGAACGCGGCGCCCTTCGCGCCGATCTCCTGCTGGATCTCGATGCCGATCGACGGGTAGAGCCGCTGGAGATGCGACGAGGCGCAGATGACGAGGTCGACGCTCTCGGCCGCGACGCCCGCATCGTCGAGCGCGGCGCGGGCGGCGGCGGCGCCGAACTCCGCCAGCACCGACAGCGCGTCGTCGTCGCGCGCGGGGATGCGCGGCGTCATCCGCTCGACGTCGAGGATGCCGTCCGCGGTATGGACGTGCCGCCGCCTGATGCCGGAGGCGTGGTAGATGAAGTCGGCGCTCGATTTCTGCAGCAGCTCCTGGCCGCGCGCCTCGCGGACGAGGTTCTCGCTCTCGACCCACAGGTTGAAGCAGTCGACCAGTTCCTCGTTGCTGATGGAGGACGGCGGAATGGTGACACCGATACCGCTGATGATGACGCGATTCATGGCCCTGTCCCGAACGTGCGGCGATGGCTGCGGTGGGCGAGCGCCCGTCGCGATCGCTAAAGCTAGGCCGATAGCCTTTACGGCAGATTAACCGTGCAGATGCAGCAGGCGCTTTCTCACCAGGCGCAGATGCGCGTGCCCGTCTCGGGATTCGACCAGCAGGCGCGGTCGTCGCCCTGGCGCACATACATGCCGGGCAGCGCGACGCTGCGGCCGCCCAGCGTGACGAAGCCGGCGGCGAAGCCCGGCCGTTCGACCCACAGCGTGTAGACGGGATAGCCGCGCGCGGTGATCTCGAAGCTGCCCTGCCGGTCCAGCCCCTTGAAGTCGCAGGAGAAGTAGCCGTCGTCCGTGGTGAAGCAGCGCGCCGGCTTCGCCGAGGCCGGAAGGGACCCGGCGACGAGAGCCGCCGCCAGGACACCAGGAACGATGAAGCGCCGCGTCATGGAATGGCCTCCCCGGGTGGAGAGGCGATCCTACCGCGTCAGGCGCTTGTATGTCACGCGCGTCGGGTTGAGCGCGTCGGGGCCGAGGCGGCGCACCTTGTCCTTCTCGTAGTCCTCGAAGTTGCCCTCGAACCACTCGACATGGCTGTCGCCCTCGAAGGCGAGGATGTGGGTCGCCAGACGGTCGAGGAACATGCGGTCGTGCGAGATGATGACGGCGCAGCCGGCGAAGTTCTCCAGCGCGTCTTCCAGCGCGGCCAGCGTCTCGGTGTCGAGGTCGTTGGTCGGCTCGTCGAGCAGCAGCACATTGCCGCCGGTCTTCAGCATCTTGGCGAGGTGCACGCGGTTGCGCTGGCCGCCGGAGAGGTTGCCCACCTTCTGCTGCTGGTCGCCGCCGCGGAAGTTGAACGACGAGCAGTAAGCGCGCGTGTTGGCCTCGTGCTTGCCGAGCTTGACCACCTCGGCGCCGCCGGAAATCTCTTCCCAGACGGTCTTGTCGGGATCGAGCGCGTCGCGGCTCTGGTCGACATAGCCGAGCTTCACCGTCTCGCCGACGCGGATCGAGCCCTTGTCCGGGGTTTCCTGGCCGGTAATCATCTTGAACAGCGTGGTCTTGCCGGCACCGTTGGGGCCGATGACGCCGACGATGCCGCCGGGCGGCAGCTTGAAGGAGAGGTCGTCGATCAGCAGGCGGTCGCCGAACCCCTTCGAGATGCCCTCCACCTCGATGACGACGTTGCCGAGCCGCTCGCCATAGGGGATGACGATCTGCGTGTCGGAAGGACGGCGGTTGTCGGCGGCTTCGAGCAGGTCCTGGAACGCCTGGATACGCGCCTTGGACTTCGTCTGGCGCGCCTTGGGGCTGGAGGCGATCCACTCGCGCTCGCGGCTGATGGCGCGCTGGCGGGCGTCGTCCTCCCGGCCTTCCTGCTTGAGACGCTTCGCCTTGGCCTCGAGATAGGCGGTGTAGTTGCCCTCGTAGGGGATGCCCCGGCCGCGGTCGAGCTCGAGGATCCAGCCGGTGACGTTGTCGAGGAAGTAGCGGTCGTGGGTGATGAGGATCACCGAGCCCTTGTAGGCGCGCAGGTGCTTTTCCAACCACGCGGTCGTCTCGGCGTCGAGATGGTTGGTCGGCTCGTCGAGCAGAAGCAGGTCCGGCTCGGACAGGAGCAGCCGGCACAGCGCCACGCGCCGGCGCTCGCCGCCCGACAGGTTGCTGACGTCGGCATGCTTGGGCGGGCAGGCCAGCGCTTCCATCGCCATCTCAACCTGCTGCTCCAGATCCCACAGGTTGAGACGATCCATCTCGTCCTGGAGATGCGCCGATTCGTCGGCCGTCTCGTCGGAGTAGTTCATCATCAGCTCGTTGTAGCGCTCGATGATGGCGGTCTTCCGCGCCACGCCTTCCATGACGTTGCCGAAGACGTCGAGAGCGGGGTCGAGCTCGGGCTCCTGCGCGAGATAGCCAACGGTCGCGCCCTCGGCCAGCCACGCCTCGCCGCTCCACTCCTTGTCGAGCCCGGCCATGATCTTGAGGATTGTCGACTTGCCGGCGCCGTTGGGGCCGAGGATGCCGATCTTGGCGTCAGGATAGAAGGAGAGATGGATGTTCTCCAGCACCTTCTTGGCGCCGTAGGCCTTGGTCCGGCCCGACATGTGATAGATGAACTGGCGTGCCATGGCGCGCGAAGACTCCGTTGTTCCTGTCAGGGAAGAAATGGGTTGGCGCGTATGTAGGCGATGCCGCCGCGAAGGGCAATCCGCGCCTATCGCGCCGCGCGCGCCGGAACCGGCGGCGGCGGGGCGGCCGGCGCGGCCGGCCGGCATTGCTGGCTGCGCATCGCGCCCGCGATGGCGCCGATCTCGCCCTTGTGCACGGCGCCCAGCCCCTCCATGTCGGCGCCCGACAGCGAGCTGACCGGCCCCCCGAGCAG
>JAEZXF010000447.1 GCA_023419995.1 Pseudomonadota bacterium
CCGGCATCGGCACGCCGGCCATCTCCGCGACGCGCTCCACCGCCTCGGGAAAGCCCATGCCGTCGAGCTCGGTCAGGAACTTGAAGTGGTCGCCCGACACGCCGCAACCGAAGCAGTGATAGCGGCCCTTTCGGTCCTCGCAGTGGAAGGAGGGGCTCTTCTCGCCGTGGAACGGGCAGCAGGCCCAGTAGTCGCCGCGCTGCGCGTTGGTCTTGCGCCGGTCCCACGTCACGCGCGCGCCGATCACCGATGAAATCGGCACGCGGTCGCGTATCTCGTCGAGAAAGGCAGGAGAAAAGCGCATCGGAAAAATCTCGTCCAGACACCTATATAAGGGCCGTGCGCAGGCGGCGCGACCGCAATCGCGCCGCATTCACGGGATTCACAGGGCGCAAGGCGCGCCCGCCCACGCGCGGGCCGACGATGGCCCGCGAATTGCCTATGAAAAATTTACCCGGCTAATATATGATAGTGATGAATCGTACCGTTTTCCGTGACTTGCGGACCATGAGCCCCGTCTTTTCCTTCCCTCGCAGCCTCGGCGGCGCGCCGGTCGCGCCATGACGGGCTCGCTCGTTCTCGTCCACCTCGCCGGTGCGGTCGCGCTCCTCCTGTGGGCGACCCACATGATGCGCACCAATGTCGAGAACGCCTATGGCGACGTGCTGCGGCGCAAGCTGCATCGCACGCTGAAGAACCCCGTCCTGGCCGTCGGCGCCGGCGGCACGCTGGCCGTCGCCTTCCAGAGCGCGACGGCGGTGACCCTGCTCGTCGCCTCCTTCGCCGGCTCCGGCATCGTCTCCGGCACCACCGGGCTGATGGCCGTGCTCGGCGCCGATCTCGGCTCCGCCTTCGTCGTCAAGCTCCTGAGCTACGACCTGTCGCTTCTCGTCCCCGTGGCGATCTTCGCCGGCGCGGTGATCTTCCTTTCGGCCAGCCGCCAGTCGTGGCAGCAGTTCGGCTCGATCCTCGTCGGCATCGGCCTCCTGATCCTGTCGCTGCGCCTGATCGGCGAGGCGTCGGAGCCGCTGCGCGAAAGCCGCATCCTGCCGGTCATCGTCAACTATCTCTCCGGCGACCCGATCACCGCCTTCCTGATCGCCGCGGTGGCGACGTGGCTCTTCCATTCGAGCGTCGCCTTCATCCTGCTGACCGCGGCGCTGGCCGCCCGCGGCCTGATGCCGGCGGAGCTCGGCGTGGTGATGGTGCTCGGCGCCAATCTCGGCGGCGGCCTCATCGCCGCGCTGCTGTCGCGCACCATGCCGCTGTCGAGCCGCACCGTGCCGATCGGCAACCTCGTCATCCGCGGCGCCGGCGCGATGCTGGCGCTGGCGCTGTTCATTGCGGTCCGGCCGCCGCTCGACATGCTGGGCGCCAGCGCCCCGCTCCAGGTCGTCCACGCCCATATCGCCTTCAACGCCGCCCTCGTTGTCCTCGGCCTGCCCTTCGCCGGCCTCGTCAGCCGTGGGGTGGAGAAGCTGCTGGCGAGCGCCGCCCCAAGGCCGCGCGTGGCGCTGGAGGACCGCGAGGCGAGCGCGCTCGACCCCGACGCGCTCGGCAGCCCGTCGCGCGCGCTGGCCAATGTCAGCCGCGCCGTGGTGGGCCTGTGCGAGACGATCGAGGTGATGCTCAAGAGCATCATGGAGCTCTACGAGGAGCCGGATGCCGCCCGCATGGAGGCGCTGGCGGCGCTCGACGACCGTGTCGACCGCAAGCATGCGGCGATCAAGCTCTACCTCGCCAAGATCAGCACCAAGGGCATGAGCGACGACGATCTGCGCCGCACGCAGGAACTGCTCGACGGCTGCGTCAAGCTCGAGCAGGTCGGCGACATCATCGTGCGCAACATGCTGGTCCAGGTGCGCAAGAAGCTCGACCGCCGCCTGACCTTCACGCCCGAGGGCTGGCGCGAGCTGTCCGACCTGCACGCCATGGTGCTGGCCAACGCCCGCCTCGCCTTCAACGTGCTGGTGTCGCGCGACCCGGAAACCGCGTTCCAGCTCGTCCAGGAGAAGGACCGGCTGCGCGACCTCGAGCGCGAGACCAGCCAGCGGCATTTCGAGCGGCTGCGCGAGGGCACGGCCAAGAGCATCGAGACGAGCTCGCTCCACCTCGACACCATCCGCGACCTCAAGCAGATCAACTCGCTGCTCGCCTCGATCGCCTACCCGGTGCTCGAGGAGCACGGCCTCCTCGGCCAGACCCGGCTGCGCGCGGCGGAGTAGAGGGCGAGCGGGTACGGCCGCAGGCCAAGGCGGCAAGCGCCGCCCGCCGGCGTTCCGGCGCGCCCGCGCAACACAAGTCCGCCGCCGGCGAACGAGCGAAACTGCCGACCCGACTGGACGCGGTCCCTCTCAGCACGCGCCCCGTAGCGCCGGCCGGCCACGGCACAGCGCACGGCGTGTTAAGTGAAAACAACGGCCGCAGGCCGCAAGCCCGACCGGGCGTCGGACCCGATGGCCCGCCCCCGCGGAGGGCCAGCCGCCGCAGGCGGCGATGCGGCCCGCGAGCGACAAGAGCCCATACCGCCCGCGAGCGATAGAAGCCGCGACAGATCGCTAACCCAGCAATCCCTTCACCGTGGCGCTCGCCTTGGCGAAGTCGATGCGGCCGGGATAGCGCTCCTTCAGCACGGCCATGACGCGGCCCATGTCGCGCAGCCCTTGCGCGCCGGTCTCGGCCACCGCCGCGGCCGCGGCCGCGCGCACCTCGTCCTCGCTCATCTGGGCCGGCAGGTATTCCTTGATGACGGCGATCTCGGCCCGCTCCTGCTCGGCCAGCTCCAGGCGGCCGCCATCCTCGAAGGCCTTGGCCGATTCCTCGCGCTGCTTCACCATCTTGGTCAGGATCTGCAGGATCTCGTCGTCGCCGACCGGGTCCTTGCCGACGCCGCGGTTGGCGATGTCGCGATCCTGGATCGCGGCGTTGACGAGCCGGAGCGTGCCGGTCCTCAGCCTGTCCTTGCTCTTCAGCGCGTCCTTCAGCGCCTGGGCGATGGTCTCGCGCATGACATATCTCCTTGTTCCGGGCGCACGTCGGTCGTTGACCGCGCCCGCGCCTTCTTTTATGCACCGGGCAACATTATCTCTAGCATGTTAAGGCCCGATGCGGCCCCGCCCGTGTAACCGCCGCGCGATATGTCCTGCCGGCGGCGCGAAAGCAAGCGCGGACGGCTGACGAACGGAGAGCCGAAATGGCCCAGACGACCGATACCGCCACCGCCCCCTGGACGAAACCCCGGCCCACCGCGCTTCTGGTGCTGGCAGACGGGACGGTGATCGAGGGCAAGGGTCTCGGCGCCACGGGGCACGTCGTCGCCGAGGTCTGCTTCAACACCGCGCTCACCGGTTACCAGGAGATTCTGACCGACCCGTCCTACGCCGGCCAGATCGTCACCTTCACCTTCCCCCACATCGGCAATGTCGGCACCAACGACGAGGACGCCGAGGACCTGAATCCCGCCGCCCGCTCCGGCGCCGTCGGCGCGATCTTCAAGGCCGACATCACCGCGCCGTCGAACTACCGCACGCAGGGCTCGCTCGTCGACTGGCTGAAGAAGCGCGGCATCGTCGCCATGAGCGGCATCGACACCCGCGCCCTCACCGCGCTGATTCGCGAGAAGGGCGCGCCCAATGCCGTCATCGCCCATTCGCCCGACGGCGTGTTCGACGTCGAGGCGCTGAAGAAGCTGGCGCGCGAGTGGCACGGCCTCGTCGATCTCGACCTCGCCAAGGACGTCACCTCGGGCCAGTCCTCGGCCTGGACCGAGACGCCCTGGGTGTGGAACGACGGCTTCGGCGGCCAGTCCAAACCGTGGATGCACGTCGTCGCCGTCGATTTCGGCGTCAAGCGCAACATCCTCAGGCTGCTCGCCGGCATCGGCGCCAAGGTCACCGTCGTCCCGGCCACGGCCTCGGCCGAGGATATCCTGGCGCTGGAGCCCGACGGCATCTTCCTGTCCAACGGCCCCGGCGACCCGGCCGCCACCGGCGAGTACGCCGTGCCGACCCTGCGGACGCTGCTCGACACCGGCATCCCGATCTTCGGCATCTGCCTCGGCCACCAGATCCTCGCGCTCGCGCTCGGCGGGCAGACGGTCAAGATGCATCAGGGCCACCACGGCGCCAACCATCCGGTGAAGGACCACACTACCGGCAAGGTCGAGATCGTGTCGATGAACCACGGTTTCGCGGTCGACGTGAAGTCGCTGCCGCAGGGCGTTGAAGAGACTCACGTTTCGCTGTTCGACGGCTCGAACTGCGGCATCGCGCTCGCCGGCAAGCCGGTGTTCTCGGTGCAGCACCACCCCGAGGCGTCGCCCGGCCCGCAGGACTCGCACTACCTGTTCCGCCGCTTCGCCGACATGATCCGCGCCCGCAAGGGCGAGACGGCCGCAGCTTGAACGGCCGCCCCTCGACAAGAAGCGAGCGAAGATAACGGCCGCAGGCCGCAAGCCCGACCGGGCGTCGCGCCTCGTGGCGCGCCCCCCGCGGAGGGCCAGCCGCCGCAGGCGGCGGTGCGGCCCGTGAGCGAGAGTCAGACCGGGTTGTTGAACGTGTCGCAGTCCGCCAGCCGGCCGTTGCGCAGGCCGTTGGCGAACCATGTTGCGCGCTGCGCCGAGGTGCCGTGGTTGAAGCTCTCCGGCACGACGTAGCCCTGCGTCCGCTTCTGGAGCGTGTCGTCGCCGATCTGGTGCGCGGCGTTCAGCGCCTCCTCGATGTCGCCTTCCTCGAGCAGGCCCTTCTGCGCCGTGTAATGAGCCCATATGCCGGCGAAGCAGTCGGCCTGCAGCTCGACGCGGATCGACATCTGGTTGGCCTCGACCTGGCTCATGCGCTGGCGCATCTGGTTGAAGCGCGGCAGCACGCCGATCAGGTTCTGGACGTGGTGGCCGACCTCGTGCGCCACGACATAGGCCTGGGCGAAGTCACCCGACGCGCCGAAGCGCTGCGACAGCTCGCGGAAGAAGCCGAGGTCGATGTAGAGCTTCGAATCACCCGGGCAGTAGAACGGCCCCGAGGCCGACGAGGCGAAGCCGCAGGCCGACTGCACCTGGTCGGAGAACAGCACCAGCGTCGGCTCGCGATAGGCTTGGCCCTCGGCCTGGAAGATGCCGTTCCACACATCCTCGGTCTCGGCCAGCACCACGGAGACGAACTGCGCCTCCTCGTCGGCCGGCCGGCTGCCCGCGCCGTTCTCGGTGACCTGCGGCGCGGACGGCCCGCCCTCCAGCAGCTGCAGCGGGTCGATGCCGCAGGCGCGCAGCGCGAAGAAGATGACGACGAGGATGATGATGCCGGAAATGCCGCCGCCGCCCGCGCCGCGCCCGATGGGCAGCGGGATCTGCCGGCCGCCGCGGCCGAGGCCGCCGGGCGCGCCGCCCTGCCCGCGGCGATCCTCGACATTGCTGCTCTGGCGACGGTCTCTCCAACGCATCTCTTCTTCCTCGTCCTCTTGCGCCGCAACCCGCCCCCGCCACGGCTGCTGCTTCTGGCGGCAAACTAGCCGAGCCTTCGCACCCGGTCACGGCAAATCTTGCGTGTCCAATGCCGTGCCCCTTGCCGTCCCGGTATCGTTAATGAGGCGTTAAGGCCGGGAAGATAGCGTCGGCCCAGCATCCGGCAACCGCGACGGACATCATGAGCGCCCTGACGCCGCTGATCGAACTGGCCAGCCACAGAAGCCTCGACCTGTTCTTCCGGGTCGGGCAGGGCTACGTCGCGCGCTCGGGCCGCGAGCAGAGCTTCGGCCAGGGCGGGCACGGCCTGTCGCCGCTCGGCGTCCAGGCCCGCGCCGAGGCGCGGATCGTCTCGACGCTGGGGCCGCTTCCGCACGACGGCAGGCTCCATGCGTGGCCCTCGGGCGGCGCCTCCCGCCGCCAGCCGGCGCTTCCCGCCGCGCTCAGGTGAACGCCTTGAGGCGCCGCGTCGTCTCGGGATCGAGGAAGCCCGCCACCGTCGCATCCGTCTCCAGCGCCAGCGCCTTGTGCATGTCGGTGGATGCGGTGGCGTTGAGCGTCCGCTTCATCGCCCGCACCGACAGCGTCGGCAGCCCGGCAAGGCGGCGTGCCACCGCGCGCGCCTCGTCGAGGAGCGCGTCGTCGGGCACCACGCGCCACGCCACGCCGAGCCGGTGAAGCTCGGCCGCGCCGTAGCGTTCGCCGAGAAGCAGCATCTCGCGCGCCTTGAGCAGCCCGACCATCGCCGGCAGCAGCGACGTCACCGCCCCGGTGACGAAGAGGTTGAGCGACACCTCGGGAAAAAACCCCTTGGCGCCCTCGGCCCAGATCGGGAAGTCGCAGTTGATCGCCCATTCGAAGCCGCCGCCGACCGCCCAGCCGTTGATCGCCCCGACCACCGGCTTCGGCCCGAACGAGATCGACCGGGTCGCGCGCTGGATCGCCTCGACCAGGCCCCGCGCCTCGGCCTCGTCGCCGGGATGTGCGTGGTCGTGCCGGTCGTCGCCGGCGCAGAACGCCCTGCCCTCGCCGGTGAAGACGATGGCGCGCGTCGCCGGATCGGCATTGGCGTCGTCGAAGGCGCGCGCCACGTCGTCGAGCAGCGCCCGGTTCATGGCGTTGAGCCTCGCCGGCCGGTTGAGGCTGATGCGGCGCACGCCGCCCTCCTCCAGCACGCTCAGCACGGTGTCGTAGGTGAAGCCGCTCATCGGTCGCTCCTGATCACGCGTTTGGTCTTGCCCTCTGTGACGGGAAAGCTGCCGGGCGGCAGCACGGTCACCTCGGCGGTGGCGCCGAGCCTGGCCTTCACCGCCGCCGCCACCCGGGCGGCGAGGTCGGGCCGGTCGGGCGCGCCCTTCACCCGCTCGACATGCAGCGGCAGCCGGTCGTAGGGCGGCGGGCCGTCGAGCACGATGCGGTAGTCGCCCGAAAGCTCCGGCATCTCGCTCAGCACGGCCGACACCATGGTCGGGAACAGGTTCAGCCCGCGCACCACCACCATGTCGTCGCTGCGCCCGACGACGCGGAAGCGGAAGCCGGTGCGCCCGCAACGGCACGGCGCGGTCTCGTCGACGGCGATGATGTCGCCGGTGCGGAAGCGCACCAGCGGCTGGCAGTCGCGCGCCAGATGCGTCAGCACCAGCTCGCCCCGGGCTCCCTTTTCCAGCGGCACGGGCTTCGTGGTGTCGGGATCGATCAGTTCCGGCCACAGCACGTCGGCGGCCATGAAGTGCAGCCGCGTGTCGTCGCCGCATTGCGCCGCGAAGTTCGAGAACACGTCGGAAACGCCGTAATTGGCGTTGCGCGGCTCCATGCCCCAGGTGTCGCGGATGCGGGCGCGCAACGCCGGGTCGTCGAGCCCCGCCTCGCCGCCGAACAGGCCGAGCTTCAGCCCGAGGTCGCGCGGCGCAAGGCCCGGGAACTTCTCCACCAGTGTCTTCTCCAGCACCGCCGGATAGGACGGCGTACAGGAGATGGCGGTGATTCCCACCTCGCGGATGGTGCGGATCAGCAGCTCGGTGCCGCCGACGCCGAACGGCACCACCAGCGCGCCGGTCGCCTCCAGCGTCATGTGGTCGGTCAGGCCGCCCATCCACATCTGGTAGTTGAGGCAATGGACGACGGTGTGCTCCGCCGTCAGCCCGGCCGCGCCGTGGCAGCGCCCGCCCACCGCCTCGGTGATGCGGCAGTCGCGCGCCGACAAAGCGAGGTTCATCGCCTGCCCGGTGGTGCCCGAGGTACGGTGCAGCCGGTTGGCGAGCCGGCGCGGCGCGGCGAGATAGTCGCCGAACGGCGGATGCGCGGCCTGCGACAGCCGCAGCTGGGACTTGTCGGAGAGCGGCAGGTCGGCAAGATGCGCCAGTTCCGCCGGCGGCACGGTCTGCCCCCACAAGGCGCAGTAGAAGCCAGAGTTCTCCGCGACATGGCGCGCCTGCACGCGCCAGGCCGCCTCCTGCCGCGGACGAAGCTCCGCCGGCGTCATGAACTCGGCCCTGTCGATGAGCGTCATGGTTCCATTCCCCGTTCCCAGATCAGGCTGAGCGTCGCCACCACGGCGGCGCGGTCCGTCGATATCTCTGCCAGCGTCGCGTCGCGGCCGAAGAACAGCGCGATGAGGTACTGGTCGATCATGCCGCCGAGCGCATAGGCGCGCCGCATCAGCTCGTCGCGCGGCGGCGCGGCCTGCCCGTCGAGGCTGAACCGGCGCAGACGAGCTTCGACCACTGTCGCCGCCCAGTCCCGGTTCAGCGTCTGGAACGCCTCGGCCGCCTCGGGAAAATCATCCAGCCGCGAGACGAGGCAGCGCATCAGCCCGGCATTCTCCCCGAACAGGGCAAGATAGGCGGCGTTCGACGCCTGGATGCGCTGGCGGCCGCCGATGCGTGCCGCGCCGCGCATCGACGCCTGCAAGAAGGCGACGAAACCCGTCAGCGTCTCGGCCATCAGGTGGCGGACATCGCGGAAGTGCAGGTAGAACGTGCCGTGCGCCACGCCGGCCTCGGCGCAGATCTCGGCCACCTTCAGCTCGTTCGCCGTCCTGTCCTCGAGCAGGCGGCAGGCCGTCGCCTGGATGCGCGCCCGCGTCCGCTCGGCCTTGCGGGCGGCGGCGGCCTGCCCGACCAGCACGTCGGCGAAGCGGAAGCCCGCCGGCGCCGGCTGTTCCTTCGGCTGCGTTCCCATGTCCCTCCTCCGCGGGCTCGAGCCGGCACGAAC
>JAEZXF010000453.1 GCA_023419995.1 Pseudomonadota bacterium
ATCCCGACCTCGCTGCGCTCCTTCACCAGCCACAGGGCGCGGGGCGCGGTGGACATGGACCTGCTGCGCAGCTTCTACGTTCCCGTTCCGGTCGGCGTCGCCCTCGCCTCGCTGACGGCGGCGCTGATCTCGAGCGAGGGGCTGCGCATCATCTTCGCCGTCATCACGCTGCTGGTCGCCTTCCGCCTGCTGTTCAACCGCGAGAGCTGGCGCATCGGAAGCGAGATCCCCGGCAACCCGGCGCGCGGCATCATCGGCGTGCTGATCGGCTATTTCTCGACGCTGATGGGCGTCGGCGGCGGCGTGATGAACAACACCTTCATGACGCTCTACGGGCGGCCGATGCACCAGGCCGTGGCGACGTCGTCGGGCGTCGGCGTCATGATCGCCATCCCCGGCACGCTCGGCTACATCTGGGCCGGCTGGGGGGCGCCGAGCCTGCCGGTGGCGTCGACCGGCTACGTCAACTGGATCGCGGTCGCGCTCATCATCCCGATCGCGCTCATCGTCACGCCGTGGGGCGTGCGGCTGGCGCACGCGCTGTCCAGGCGCCAGCTCGAGGTGGCGTTCGGCCTGTTCTGCGTCTTCGTGTCGGCACGCTTCTTCTGGAGCCTGATCTGAGGCAATTCCCGGATATGCGCCGGGCGGCTTTGCGTCCGGGATCGCATGGAAGCAGGAAGACGGATCGCCTCGGCATGAAGCGATCCACGCGGGCGGCTACCTGACGACCAGAACCGGCACACCGGCCGGCGCCAGCACCTCGGCGGTCTGGCTGCCCAGCATGATGCGGTTCATGCCGGTGCGTCCGTGCGACGACATCACGATCAGGCTGCAGCCCCTGTCGCAGGCGGCGTCGACCAATGCGCCGGCGACCCTGCGCCACGGCACGTGCAGCGTCTCGACGTCGAGGCCCAGCGCCTCGGCCTTCTCCTTCACCGGGGCGAGGATGCGCGCGGCGATCTGCGCCTGCGCCTCGTCGAAGGCGGCGGTCTCCTCGTCGCTCGGCGACCACAGGTCGGAGGCGAAGGCGAACTGGCCGCCGAGCGGCTCCGTCACCGTCACCACGGTGACCCGGCTTCCATGCTTGCGGGCGAGCTTGAGACCGTGGTCGATCCCGGTCTGCGCCACGTCCGATCCGTCGGTCGGCAAGAGAATGTGCTCGTACACGCCGTTTCCTCCCTTGGGCTGCTGAGCCAGCGAAGCATCGCGCCGGTGCCGGGACAAGCCGCATCTTGTCGCGGGCCAGGACAATCTTGCGTGCGCCATCCGGCGCGGCTAGCCTCGCCTGAGGCTTGAGGGGAGAGGGTGGAATGTCGATCGAAGCGCTGCTGTGGGAGGAAGACGCGACCGGCCTTGCGGCCAGGGTGCACAACGGGGACGTGACGCCCGGCGAGCTGGTGGAGGCCTCGATCTCCCGGCTCGAGGCCGTCAACCCCGAGATCAACGCGGTCGCCGGGAAGCTCTACGACGCCGCGCGCCAGCGCGCCGGCGAGGTCGACCGGCATGCGCCGCTCGCCGGTGTGCCGTTCGCGATCAAGGACCTGGGCATCGCGGTGAAGGGCGTGGCCACGCATGGCGGCAGCAGGGTGCCGCCCGTCACGCCGGATTTCGATTCCGTCCTGACCCAGCGCTATCGCGCGGCGGGGCTGATCCCGATCGCCACCAGCACCACGCCCGAATACGGCCTGCGGCTGATGACGGAATCGGGGCGGTTCGGCATCACCCGCAGCCCGTGGGACACCGGCCACACCACGGGCGGCTCCTCCGGCGGTTCGTCCGCGCTCGTCTCGGCCGGCGTGGTGCCGCTGGCGCATGCGTCCGACGGCGGCGGCTCGATCCGCGTGCCCGCCGCCTGCACCGGCCTCGTCGGGCTGAAGACCTCGCGCGGGCGGGTGCCGCTGTCGCCGGTGGTCAGCGAATCCTGGTACGGCTTCGTCGTCGAGCACGTCGTCAGCCGCTCCGTGCGCGACAGCGCGCTCGCGCTCGATCTCACCCATGGACCTGACCCGCTGGCGCCCTATGCGGCACGCGCGCCGCGCGGCAGCTTCGCGGCGGCGGCGGCCCGCGATCCCGGCCGGCTCAGGATCGGCGTCTATCGCGGCTCGCCGCTCGGCATGGAGATCTCCGCCGAGACGCTTGCCGCGCTCGATGCGGCGGTGGCGCTGGCGCGGGAAGGCGGCCACGACGTCGAGGAAATCGACCTGCCGATGATCGACCGCGCCTTCTTGGCCGATTTCGCGCGCTGCGTGGCGTCCGCGATCGCCGGGCTGACCCGGCAGGAGGCGGCGCGTCTCGGCCGCGGGGTGAGGGGCGACCTCGAGCGCTCGACGCGCGTGATCGCCCGCTTCGGCGACGTGCTGACGGCCGGCGAGATCTACCACGCGCTGGAACGGCTGGGTGCCGCGTCGCGCCAGCTCCTCGCCGCCACGGCGCGCTTCGACGCCGTGCTGATGCCGCTGATCGCGCATCCGCCGCTCGCCTGCGGGTCGATGGATCCCAGGGGGGCGGACGCCTTCGTCGAGGACCTTGTCGACAGGCTCAACCTCACCCGCCTCCTGCGCTTCGACGGCTTCTTCGGGCAGCTGCTCGACAAGAGCCTGTGGTTCACCCACTGGCCGGCGATCCAGAACGTCACCGGCCAGCCGGCGATCGCGCTGCCGGTGCACGTCACCGCGAGCGGCCTGCCGCTCGGCGTGCAGGCGGCTGGCCGCCCCGGCGACGAGGAGACGCTGCTGTCGCTCGCCGCGCAGATGGAGCGGATTTCCGGCTGGGCCGGGCGCCGCGCGCCGCTGAAGCGCCCCGCCTGACCGCCTTGCGGGGCGGGGATTCCCGTGGTCCGGCAGGCTTGCGCTTGCCAGCCGGCCGCGCATCGGGTATCAAGCCGCCATGGTCATGCGCAGCGCCCACGCCTTCGCCTCTCGCCCCGCTTTCGCCGGCGAGACCGTGCGCGCGCTTTTCTCCACGCTTCTTCTTCTCGGCCTTAGCGGCGATCGCCGGGCTCGCTGAAGGAGCACCCGGCGGTCGATATGCCGACGCCGGCGCACCTGCTCCTCGCCCGATCAGACCCGAAAAAACGATGGAAGCGCGCCCCGCGCCGTGGCATTGACCCAGCGGCCAGCGCCGGAGAAAGACCATGAACGAACAGACCCGCATCGAAGCCGCATCCCGTGCCCCGAGCGCGCGCCGGGGCATGCCGGACGCCGCCAGCAAGTATCAGCCCTATCCGCTGATCGACCTCAAGGACCGCACCTGGCCCTCGAAGCGCATCGAGAAGGCGCCGATCTGGTGCTCCGTCGACCTGCGCGACGGCAACCAGGCGCTGATCGATCCGATGGGCCACGATCGCAAGGCGCGCATGTTCCAGCTCCTGATCGACATGGGCTTCAAGGAGATCGAGATCGGCTTCCCCTCGGCGTCGCAGACCGATTTCGACTTCGCGCGCTGGTGCGTCGAGGAGGGCAACGTGCCCGACGACGTCGATCTCCAGGTGCTGGTCCAGTGCCGGCCTGAACTGATCACGCGCACCTTCGAGGCGCTGGAAGGGGCGAAGACCCCGATCACCCATTTCTACAACTCGACCAGCGAGCTGCAGCGCCGCGTCGTCTTCGCCAAGGACGTCGCCGGCATCAAGCAGATCGCCACCGACGCGGCCAAGATGATCATGGACATGGCGGCGAAGGCGGGCGGCGGCTACCGCTTCCAGTATTCGCCCGAGAGCTTCACCGGCACCGAGCTTGAGGTGGCGCTGGAGATCTGCAACGCGGTCGCCGAGATCGTCAGGCCGACGCCCGAGCACAAGCTGATCGTCAACCTGCCGTCGACGGTCGAGATGGCGACGCCCAACATCTACGCCGACCAGATCGAGTGGATGTGCCGCCAGCTCGACAACCGGGAAAACCTCATCATCTCGCTGCATCCCCACAACGACCGCGGCACCGGCATCGCCGCGACGGAACTGGGCCTGATGGCGGGAGCCGACCGTGTTGAAGGCACGCTGTTCGGCAATGGCGAGCGCACCGGCAATGTCGACGTGGTGACGCTGGCGCTCAACATGTACACGCAGGGCATCGACCCCGAGCTCGACTGCACCGACATCAACCGGATGAAGGACGTCTACGAGTACTCCAACCAGATGAAGATCGGCGAGCGCCATCCCTATGTCGGCGAACTGGTCTACACCGCGTTCTCGGGCTCGCACCAGGATGCCATCAACAAGGGCATGAAGGCGATCAAGACGGCCAACAAGGCGCTGTGGGAGGTGCCGTACCTGCCGATCGACCCGCAGGACGTCGGCCGCAGCTACGAGGCGATCATCCGCATCAACTCGCAGTCGGGCAAGGGCGGCATCGCCTACGTGCTGCAGGCGGACTACGGGCTCAACCTGCCGCGCAACCTCCAGGTCGAGTTCAGCCAGGACATCCAGCACATCACCGACGCCGAGGGCAAGGAAGTGCCGGCCAGGCGCATCCACGAGCGCTTCCAGGAGGTCTATGTCGAGCAGCCGGGCGCGCGGCTGAAGTTCGTCGACCACCACACCTATCCGGACACCGCCCAGAAGGGCCGGCGCATCCTCGAGGCGGTCATCGTCGACAACGGCAAGGAAGTGACGATCACCGGCACCGGCACCGGCCCGGTCGACGGCTTCGTCGACGCGCTGTCGCGGCATCTCGGCGTCGAGATGTCGGTGCTCGACTATTCCGAGCACTCGCTGCAGCGCGGCTCCAACGCGGCCGCCGTCTCCTACATGGAGATCGAGCACCCCGGCGGGCGGCTGTTCGGCGTCGGCATCAACACCAACATCGTCGCCGCCTCGCTCGAGGCGGTGGTGTCGGCCGCCAACCGGGTGATCGGCCGCTGAGGCGGCCGATATCCGGGCAGGCAATCGTCGGGGGAGAAGGCATGTCGCTGTTCGTCAGGGAAATGGGCGCGGGCGAGGGGGCTCCGGTCGTGCTCCTGCACGGGTTCGGCGGCAGCCATGCCGTGTGGGCGCCGCTGCAGGAGGCGCTCGCCGCCGGGGCGCGCACGCTCGCCTACGACCTGCCGGGCCACGGCGGCTCGCTCGCCTATCCCGACGCCGGGCCGGCGAAGGTCGCGACGACCGCGATCCTCGCCGACCTCGAGGCGCGCGGCATCGGCGCGGCGCATGTCGTCGGGCATTCGATGGGCGGGGCGATCGCCGCGCTGATGGCGATCTTCCAACCGCAGCGCGTCGCCTCGCTGACCCTGCTTTCGCCGGGCGGCTTCGGCCCCGAGATCAACCAGCGCCTGCTCAAGCGCTACGCGGCCGCGACCGACGGGGCCGGGCTGGAGCCGGTTCTCGAGGCGATGTTCGGCTGGTTCTCGCCCGTTCCCGAGGGGCTGGCGGCGGAGCTGATCGCGGCGCGCGGCGCGCGGGGGCTGGGCGCGAAGCTGCGCGAGATGGCGGAGGGCCTGGCCAGGGACGGCAGGCAGGGCCTCCTGCCGCGCGACCGGCTCGAGGCGCTGCGGATGCCGGTCACGGTGGTCTGGGGCGGGCTCGACAACATCCTGCCCGTGCGCCATGCCGAGGGCCTTCCCGGCCACTATTCCGTCCGCCTCTTCCCCGATCTCGGCCACATGCTGCCCGAGGAGGCGCCGGGCGAGATGGTGGAGATCATCCGCGAGACCGCCGGGCTGGCACGGTAGGGCTTCGTCCTTCCGCCGCCCGCCTGCCGGCCGGTGCGGTCCTGCATTGCGTCGTGATTTCGCCCGCTCCATGTGTTAACGGTGGCTTAACCATGAAGCCGGAGGCGGCAGGACGATGACTGAACCGGTAGAGACTCACGATCGCGTCGGCGAGGGCCGCCTCGCGGCGACGCTGCGCGAGGTGAAGAACGCGATCGCCGACCGCGACGACGTCGTGGTCGATATCCGGGAGGCGCAGTTCAGCCGGCTGGAGCTGCTGGCCGACGAGCTCAAGCCCGTCTTCGCCGACGTGCCGCGCGACGACGACTGGTTCGATCTGGTCATCTCGTCGGGCGCGCAGCCGCGGCTGTGGATCGACGCGGTCGCCCACGTCACCATGGCCCGCGACCGGCGTACCTATCGCTTCCTGCGCGACACGCGGCTCGGCCGCGTGGTGCTGGCCGAATCGGCCGACATGAAGCCGGTGGCCGAACAGGTGACGCGCTACATCGCCGAACGTATGATCGAGCGCCAGCGGGTGATCGAGGGCGAGACGTTCGTGCTGGAGCGCGCCGCCCCCGCGCCGCAGGAGACACGCGCGGAAGGCGGAAGGTCGTCCTTCGCGCGCAATCTGATGCGCGGCCTCCTGGCGATCCTGATCGGCGGGCTGGTCGGCGTCGGCGCCGTCCTCCTGATCGCGAGCGGCCTCCTCTCCAGCCTCGGCCTGAATTTCTAGGCCGCGAGGTCGGAGCGCGCGGGACGAGGGCAGCAGGCGTTCCGGCGAGCGCAACGCTACGTGCCCGGATTTTCACGACCGCATTGGTTCGGTTCCGGACGGTGCCGTCCGGCTGCAAATGCTTTAGCCGGCCAGCGTCTCGGCGGCGATGTCGTGGACGTGGCTGTTGACGTCGGAGATGCCGCGCCGGATCAGCGCGATGCGCCAGGCTCCAGGCTTTCCGTCGATCTCGAACAGGTTGTACTGTCCGGCCGGCTTCCTGCCCCTCGGTGCCTGGCCGGCGGCGGCGACGCCGACCACGGGTACCTCGCCGTCGCGGCCCTCTATCCTGTAGGTGGTCGGCAGGTGGGTGTGGCCGTGCAGGACGAGCTCCGCGCCGTGGCGGCGCATGACCGCCTGGAAGCGGCCGATGCCGAAGAGGCGCTTGTGGGCGGCGGTCGCGCCGCGGATCGGCGGGTGGTGGATCATCACCTCGCGGCTCAGGCCGCTTTCGCGCGCCTGGTCGAGGAGGTGCCCGAGCGCGGCCGCCTGCCGCTCGCCGAAGAAGCCGCTGGCCATGAAGGGCGCGGTGGCGCGGGCCGAGGAAAGGCCGATCAGCGCCACGCCGCCGCGTACCCGGAGATAGGGAAACGTGCGCGGCCGCGTCTCGTCGTCGGCACCGTCGCCGGTCATGTACGGCCCCCACGCCTTGCAGGCCTTCGACAGCGCGCCGCGCACATAGGCATCGTGGTTGCCCGGCACCACCGAGACGTCGTGCGGCGTGCCGAGCGCCTCCAGCCACAGCCGCGACAGCTCGATCTCGCCGTCGAGCGCGAGGTTCATCAGGTCGCCGGTGACGGCGACGTGGTCCGGCCGCGCCGCCTTGAGGCTTCCGACGATCCGGTCGATCACGCCCTCGTGGAGGTCGGCGCTGCGGTTCCTGCGCCAGTTGATGTAGCCCGTTATCCGCTTGGAGATGAGGTCGCGATAGGCTACCTCGGGCAGGGGGCCGAGATGGATGTCGGAAAGATGGGCGAGCCGGAGCATGCAGCCTGTTTAGAACAGGGGCGGCGGCGTTTCCAGTCGGCGAGGGCGCGGCAATGAGCGGCGGCGAGCCCGCATCGCGGGCCGGAAGGGCATGGCTGCGGCTGCGCGTGCGGCTGTTCCACCTGTGGTTCCTGGCGCGCCGGCCCATCACCTTCGGCGTGCGCGGCGTGGTCTACGATGCCGAGCGCAACGCCGTCTTCCTCATCCGCCACACCTACATGCCGGGCTGGCAGCTTCCCGGCGGCGGCGTCGAGATCGGCGAGACGGCGCTGGAGGCGCTTGCCCGCGAGCTTTCCGAGGAAGCGAATGTCGAGATCGTCTCGCCGCCCGCGCTGCGGTCGGTGCATCTCAACCGCCATGCCAGCCGGCGCGACGATGTCGCGGTCTATCTGGTCGAGGGGTTCCGGCAGTCGGGTCCGAAGCGCCCCGACATGGAGATCGCCGAAGCCGGCTTCTTCGCGCTCGACGCGCTGCCCGACGGGGTCACCGCGGGCACGCGGCGGCGGCTGGACGAGATTTTCCGCGGCGCGGAACCGGCCGGCGAGTGGTGATCGGCGAGGGATACGCCTTTCTGCCCGTCACTTGTGTGGCGGCATCCTCTTCCCTTGAAGGCGAGCATTGCCGCGATGGCACCGCTTTCCCTTCTCCCCGTTCACGGGGAGACGGTGGCCCGAAGGGCCGGATGAGGGGCGGCGGCGGCGTTGCCGGCAGGAACGCATCCGCGGCGAAGTCAGCCCGCGGCGGCGAAGCGGTCGCGGTCGTGCGGCGTCGAAAAATCGATCTCCGGTCCCTTCGGGACGATCCGCGTCGGGTTTATCGTGTCGTGGCTGCCGTAGTAGTGCGCCTTGATGTGCAGCATGTCGCCGGTGCCGGCGATCCCCTGCGTCCGGTAGATGTCGCGGACATAGCCCCACAGGTTCGGGTAGTCGCGGATCTGGCGCAGGTTGCACTTGAAGTGGCCGTAATAGACCGGGTCGAACCGCACCAGCGTGGTGAACAGCCGGACGTCGGCCTCCGTCAGCCGGCCGCCGACCAGATAGCGGCTTTCCGACAGCCGCTCCTCCACCTCGTCGAGCGCGGTGAACAGGGTGTCGAACGCTTCCTCGTAGGCCGCCTGCGTCGTTGCGAAGCCGGCGCGGTAGACGCCGTTGTTGATCGCCGGATAGATGCGGGCGTTGATCGCGTCGATCTCGGGAAGAAGCGCTTCGGGCGAAAGGTCGACGGCGTCGTCGCCCCATTCGTCGAAGGCCCGGTTCAGCATGCGGATGATCTCGGAGGATTCGTTCGAGACGATGGTTCCCGTCTGCTTGTCCCACAGCACCGGCACGGTCACGCGGCCCGAATAGTCGGGGTCGGCGCGCGTGTAGATCTGGTGCAGGTAGTCGCTGCCGAACAGGCTGTCGCCGGTCGCGCCGTCCTCCCTGCGGAAGGTCCAGCCGTGCTCGCCCATGAAATGATGGACGACGTCGACGGAGATGACGTCCTCCAGCTTCTTCAGCTTGCGCACGATCAGGGTGCGGTGCGCCCACGGACAGGCGAGCGAGACGTAGAGGTGGTAGCGGCCGGGCTCGGCCCTGAAGCCGCGGGTGCGTCCGCCGGCCGGCGCGCCGTCGGCCGTCACCCAGTCGCGGAACTGCGACACGGAGCGCTCGAACCGGCCGCCGCTCTTGGCGGTGTCGTACCATTCGTTCTTCCAGATGCCGTCGACCAGCAATCCCATGATCCTGCTCCTTCGCTGCAGGCTTCATCTAGGCCGCCCGGACGGGCGCGGAAACCGCCCGCAGGCTGAACAGTTCGTCACCGCCCGGCAAAAGGGCGATTGCGAAGGCCCGCATTTGATGATAGCGGACTTTCCATCCGGCAGAGCCCGGCAGGAGGAGAATGCCTTGATCGCGATCCGGCTCGAGCGACGACGAATGGTCTGAAGCGCGCAGGCTTGCGCGCGTGCGGCTTGCCGCCCAGCCATTCACCGTACCCAGAGCCGGATGACCGACATGAGCATCGCCGATTTGGCCTCCACCATGGCTACCCCGAACGTGGCCTATGTGCCCGAACTCGCCGCGCACGATCCCGAGATCGAGGACATCAACGCCGAGGCGTTCGGTCCCGGCCGGTTCACGCGCGCGGCCTACTCGATCCGCGAGGGCGGCCCGCACCGGCGCGACCTGTCTTTCGTGGCGCTGGTGAACGGCGCGGTGATCGGCTCGGTGCGGATGACACCCATCGCCGCCGGCGAGGGCAGGGCGCTGCTTCTCGGCCCGCTGGCGGTGCGCCCGGCATTCAAGAACCTCGGCATCGGCAGGAAGCTGGTCGCGATCGCGCTCGATGCCGCGCGCAGCGACGGCTGGGGCCTGTCGATCCTCGTCGGCGACGCGCCCTACTACGCGCCGCTCGGCTTTTCCAGGGTGGTGCCGCGCGGCCAGCTCGCGATGCCGCGCCCGGTCGATCCGGCGCGGCTGCTCGCCTGCGAGCTCGTTCCCGGGGCGCTCGACGGGTTTTCCGGCGCGGTGGTTCATGCCGATCTGGCGAAGCCGGCGGCGCGGAGCGCATTGGGGGCGGCAGCGGAGTAGGGGAGAGCGAGTAGGACGTAGGGAATAGAGAGTAGTGAATAGTGAATAGGAATTGCGGCCACTGGCGTTCCTGGTGCCCTCTATTCCCTATTCCCTATTCCCTATTCCCTATTCCCTTACTCGCTCACCTTCCCTCCCGATACCACATCGAGCCCAGCGCCAGCAGCAGCGCGGCGAGACCGAAGAAGCCGGCGAAGAGCGGCGTGCGGCTGACCGACTTCAGCACGCTGTCGCCGGTGGTGCGCAGGCCGATCCAGTCGCGGCCGGAGGCCTCGCCGCCGGCGCGCACGGGCACGATGCCGGGCAGGCTGACCGAGGTTCCGTTCTCCAGCCGGCGGATGCTGCCGCCCGAGGCTTCGGCGGCCGGGCGCAGCACGTCGGCGGTGGAGACCGTGTCCTGGAACTCCGGCGCGTTGACCGGCCCGACATGGGCGAGCGCGGCGAGGTCGCCGTTGCCGATCTGGTAGAGGCCGATCTCGTCCGTCTCTAGCGAGCCGGTGAACACGCCGGGCGAGGCCGGCGACAGCGTAACCTCGATCGACTGGCCGGAGGGCGTGATGACGGTGGCGCGGCCGGGATCGTCGCTCATCGTCTGGCGGGTGATGTCGAGCGTCATGCCGCGGCCGGCCGCGGTCAGGCGCTCCTCCTCCAGCTCCGGCTCCTTCATCAGCCAGTGCGCCATGCGGCGGTAGAGCGCGGCATGCGGGCCGCCGCCCTCGAAGCCGCGCGCCCACAGCCAGCCCTGGTCGGAGAGCAGCATGCCGACGCGGCCCTCGCCCTTGCGGTCGAGCACCAGAAGCGGCTTGTCGTCGGGGCCGTCCATCACCACCGCGCCTGAGGGGTCGCTGATGTCGACGAGCCGGAACCAGCGGCTCCACTGCGGCGGCTCGGCCGCCGAGCCCTCGAGCCCGCGCGTCACCGGGTGGCGCTCGCCGGTCTCGGTCAGGCGGGGGTGGAAGCCCTCTTCGATCACCGAGCCCGTCGGCAGGCCGGGCAGGGCCGAGATCAGCGGCGTGCGCGCGATCGACTGGCTGCCGGCATATTCGGGGCCGGCGGCGACCAGCAGCGCGCCGCCCTTCTCGACGTATTCGGCGATGTAGTCGTAGTAGAGGATCGGCAGCACGTCGCGGTGCTGGTAGCGGTCGAAGACGATCAGGTCGAAATCGTCGATCTTCTCGACGAACAGCTCGCGCGTCGGGAAGGCGATCAGCGACAGCTCGTTGATCGGCGTGCCGTCCTGCTTCTCCGGCGGGCGCAGGATGGTGAAGTGGACGAGGTCGACCGCCGTGTCGGACTTGAGCAGGTTGCGCCATGTCCGCTCGCCGGCATGCGGCTCGCCCGAGACAAGCAGCACGCGCAGGTTCTCGCGGATGCCGTCGAGGATGGCGATGGTGCGGTTGTTGGTGTCGGTCAGCTCGCCCGGCGCGGTCTCGATCGAAAGCTCGACGATGTTCTTGCCGGCGTTGGGGATGGTCAGGTCGAGCGGCATCTCCTCGCCGACGATCGCCTGCTCGGTGCCGACCTGCTCGCCGTTGACGAGGATGCGCACCGCGACGGTGCCGCGCCCGCCGCTGGTGTCGATGACGCGGTAGGTCAGGTCCACCGGCCGGCCGACGATGCCGAAGCGCGGCGCGCGCTCGAAGCGGATGCGGCGGTCGAACTCGCCGTCCTCGCCGGTGACGAGCACGTGCAACGGGCCGGCGAGCGCGCCGGCGCCCGTGGACGGCGCGTCGTGCACCTGCCCGTCGGTCACCATCACCGTGCCGCCGATGCGCGAGGGCGGAACGTCGCGCAGGGCCTGCTCGGCGGCGGCGAACAGGCGGGTCTGGGTACGGTCGTCGGCGGCGTCGGCGCGCCCTGCCTCGACCACCCGCACCTCGAACTGCGGGAAGCGCGACAGCCGCGCCTGCAGTTCCTCGACCGCCCTGTCGGTCTGCTCTGCGCGCGGGCCGATGTCCTGGCTCTGGCTGCGGTCCGCCACCAGCGTGACGACGCTCTTCAGCGGCTCGCGCTCCTCGTCGAGGAGCACGGGGTTGAAGAGCGCGATGGCGAGCGCGGCGAAGGCGGCAAGCCGCACCATGCCGCCCGGACGGCGGAAGAACAGCCCCGCCAGCACGAGGGCGGCGACCGGAACGAGGACGGCGGCCAGCCAGATGGGGCCGAGCAGCGGTTCGAAGGCGAGCGACCAGTTCATGCCGCTGCCTTCCCGCGGAGAGCCATGCGGCGTCCTTCATCCGCGCCTCGGGTTCCCTCTCCCCCTGAGAGGACGGGAAGGGAGAGCGGCTGCGTCGCGATCGTTCCTCCTCTTCCGGCCCGCGGGGAGACGCCCGCAGGCGGGCGGGAGGCGACGTGGGATGGACAGCGTATCGCTAGACGCATGCTACTGCCCCAGCCGTTCGAGCAGGATCGGCACGTGGACCTGGTCGGATTTGTAGTTGCCGGTCAGCACGTACATCATGATGTTGACCCCGGCGCGGAAGGCGTAGGCCCGCTGCATCGGGTCCGCCGGGACGGTCGGCAGCAGCGGGGCGCCGGAGGAGTCGATCGCCCACGCGCCGGCGAAATCGTTGCCGGTGATCATGATCGGGCTGACGCCGTCGCCGGTGCGTACCGGCCGGTTCTCGACGTTCTCGGCGTCGAGCGAGGCCTCGATCCAGAGCGGCCCCCCGGCATAGCGGCCGGGGAACTCCGGCATGATGAAGAAGGTCTTGGTCAGCACGTGGTCGGCCGGCACCGGCTCGAGCGGCGGCACATTCATGGTGGCGAGGATGTCGCGCAGCCGCCGCGTCGAGGGGCTGGCCGAGCCGTCGAGCCCGGCGGGCGCGTAGCGGTCGCGCGTGTCGAAGAGCACCGTGCCGCCCTCGCGCATGTAGGCGTCGACGCGGGCGAGCGCGCCTTCGGACGGCATCGCCGCCTCGGCGTCCACCGGCCAGTAGATCAGCGGGTAGAAGGCGAGCTCGTCCTTCTCGATGTCGATGCCGGCCGGGTCGCCGGGCTCCAGCGCTGTCTTGTCGGCGAGGAAGCGCGAGAGGCCCTGCAGGCCGGCGCGGCTCAGCGAATCGATGGCGCTGTCGCCGGTCAGCACGTAGGCGACGCGGGTCCTGGTGATGGCGGCGATGGCCTTGTCGTCGCCCGCCTGCGCGTCCTGCGCGGATGCCGTTTCGCCCGCGAGCAGGAGCGCTATGCCGCCCGCGGCGAGCAGGACGGCCGCGCCGCCGGCAGCGCGCGGCAGGCGCGGCCTGCGAGCGAAGGCGCCGCCCATCCACAGCACGGCGAGGGTATCGAGCGCCATCAGCAGCAGGGCCGCGGCCACGAGCGGGCCCTTCATGTCCACCGCCTCGTCGAAGGCATAGGTCGCGCGCGTCACGGCGAGCGCGGTCTGCGGTTGGGCGAGGGGCGCGAGCGCGGCATCGGGCGCCAGCAGATTGTGCGCGACCATGCCCTCCTCGCTGCCGTAGAAGCCGGGCGGGTTCTCGAGCGTGACGGCGGGGGAGGCGCCGGCCCCGCGCGGCCGCGCGGCGGGGCCGGGCCCGGGCCG
>JAEZXF010000489.1 GCA_023419995.1 Pseudomonadota bacterium
CGAATATCGCGTCGACATTTCCTCGCCGCGCATCGGAAGCGACAAGCTGATCGATCTCTACGTCGCGCCGGTCCCCGAACTTCCGGGCTCTGTGGTGGTCATGTTCCAAGAGCGCTCGATGGCGGACAAGATCGACCGCCAGATGACGCATCGCGGCGCGGCGCGCTCGGTTTCCGGCCTTGCCTCCATGCTCGCCCACGAGATCAAGAATCCGCTGTCGGGCATCAGGGGCGCGGCGCAACTGCTTGAATCCGTTGTCTCGGACGAGGACCGCGCCCTGGCGCGGCTGATCACCGACGAGACCGACCGCATCGTCGCGCTGGTCGACCGCATGGAGGTGTTCTCCGACGAGCGCCCGATAGACCGGCAGCCGGTCAACATCCACGTCGTGCTCGACCATGTGAAGGCGATCGCCGGGAACGGCTTCGCCAGCAAGATCCGGATCGTCGCGGACTACGACCCGTCGCTGCCGCCGGTGCACGCCAACCGCGACCAGCTCGTGCAGGTGTTCCTCAACCTGGTGAAGAACGCGGCCGAGGCCATCGGCAACGATCCGGCGGGCGAGATCGTCCTGTCCACGGCCTTCCGGCCCGGAATGCGGCTTTCGGTGCCCGGCACGCAGGACCGGGTATCGCTGCCGCTGGAATTCTGCGTCCACGACAACGGGCCGGGAGTGCCGGAAGACCTGATCCCGATCCTGTTCGACCCGTTCGTCACCACCAAGCAGAACGGCTCGGGGCTTGGGCTCGCGCTCGTCGCCAAGATCGTCGGCGAGCACGGCGGGGTCATCGAATGCGATTCCACGCCGCGCGGTACGACCTTCCGGGTGCTGATGCCGGCATGGAAGGAACCCAGGCCGCACGACGAAGCCGGCCAGGAAGGAGATGCGGCATGACGATTCGCGGCAACATCCTGGTGGCCGACGACGACGCGGCCATCCGCACGGTGCTGAGCCAGGCGCTTTCGCGCGCCGGCCACGACGTCCGGGCCACGTCGAGCGCGGCCACCCTGTGGCGCTGGGCCGCCGCCGGCGACGGCGACCTCGTCATCACCGACGTGGTGATGCCGGACGGCAACGCCTTCGACCTCCTGCCGCGCATGCGCCGCTCGCGGCCGGACCTGCCGATCATCGTCATGAGCGCGCAGAACACCTTCATGACGGCGATCCGCGCCTCGGAGGCCGGCGCCTACGAATACCTGCCCAAGCCGTTCGACCTGACCGAGCTGACCGGCATCGTCAACCGCGCCCTGTCGGAGCCGCGCCAGCACGCCGGCGGCGAGCAGCGCGGCGAGGACGGCGCCGAGCCGATGCCGCTCGTCGGCCGCTCGGCCGCGATGCAGGACATCTACCGCCTCTTGGCACGCCTGATGCAGACGGACCTCACGGTGATGATCACCGGCGAATCGGGCACCGGCAAGGAGCTGGTGGCGCGCGCGCTGCACGAGTACGGCCGCCGGCGCGCCGGCCCCTTCGTGGCGATCAACATGGCCGCGATCCCGCGCGACCTGATCGAGTCCGAGCTGTTCGGCCACGAGAAGGGGGCCTTCACCGGCGCGCAGAACCGCTCCACCGGCCGCTTCGAGCAGGCCGAGGGCGGCACGCTCTTCCTCGACGAGATCGGCGACATGCCGATGGAGGCGCAGACCCGGCTGCTGCGCGTGCTCCAGCAGGGCGAATATACCACCGTCGGCGGCCGCACGCCGATCCGCACCGATGTCCGCATCGTCGCTGCCACCAACAAGGACCTGCGCACGCTCATCAACCAGGGCCTGTTCCGCGAGGACCTGTTCTACCGCCTCAACGTCGTGCCGCTGCGGCTGCCGCCGCTGCGCGAGCGCGCCGAGGACGTTCCCGATCTCGTGCGCCACTTTTTCCGCCAGGGCGAGAAGGAAGGCTTGCAGGCCAAGCGCATCACCGCCGCCGGAATCGAGCTGCTCAAGCGCTACCCCTGGCCGGGCAACGTGCGCGAGCTCGAGAACCTGGTGCGCCGGCTCGCGGCCCTCTACCCGCAGGACGAGATTTCGGCCGAGCTGATCGAGCAGGAGCTGCGCAGCGCCGGCGCCGTGCCGTCGGCCGCCGCGCCGGGCGCTCTGGCCGAGGAACTGACGATCAGCCAGGCGGTCGAGCGTCATCTCCAGCGCTACTTCGCCAGCTTCGCCGGCGAGCTGCCGCCGCCCGGCCTCTACCAGCGCGTGCTGGAGGAGGTGGAGTATCCGCTGGTGCTGGCCGCGATGACCGCGACGCGCGGCAACCAGATCAAGGCGGCGGAGCTTCTCGGCCTCAACCGCAACACCCTGCGCAAGAAGATCCGCGAGCTCGGGGTGAACGTCTACCGCGCCTCCAAATAGGCGCCCAGACAGGCGGTTTCGGACCGCTTCCGGCTTGGCTCCTTGTTGCAAATTCGCCACAATGCGTTGCATAGATGCCACGCATGATGGACGGGCAATAACTCCATGGCGTTGCAGATCCCTGCAATGACGGACCAGGTGCCGATGGACGGCGCGCAGACGGGCGAGGGAAGGCGGCTTCTCGCGCTGCCGGGCATTGCCGCCATCGTCGGCGCGCTGATCACGGCCGGCGTCTCCTTTGCCGTGCTGATGGGCGTGACGCCGATCGACCCCAACTACGCCACGACGCTCACCCTGATCGGCCTCAACCTCGCCTTCATCCTGCTGCTGGTGGCGCTGATTGGGCGCGAGGTCCACCGCATCGTCATGGCGCGGCGGCGCGGCAAGGCCGCCTCGCGCCTGCATGTGCGCATCGTCGCCTTGTTCTCGCTGGTCGCGGCGATCCCCGCGCTCATGGTGGCGGTCGTCGCCTCGGTCACGCTCGACATCGGGCTCGACCGCTGGTTCGAGATCCGCACCAAGGTCATCATCAACTCGTCGCTGTCCATCGCCGAGGCCTACGTCAACGAGAACGCCCGCAACCTTCAGGACACGACGCTGTCGATGGCGTACGACCTCGACGCCAACCGCACGCTCTACGGCCTCGACCGGACCGGCTTCCGCGCCCGCATGGGCCAGCATGCCCAGGGACGCGGCCTCGACCACGCTGCGCTGATCCGCTCGGACGGCTCGTTCATCATGCAGGCCGAGACGGATGCCGACTTCCCGATGCCCGCGCCGCCGATCGAGGCCGTGCGCACGGCGGGCGACGGCCTGCCGGTGCTGATCGAGCCGCGCGTGCGCAACATCATCGGCGCGATCGTCAAGCTGCGCGAGATCGAGGACGCCTACCTCTTCACCATCCGCGCCGTCGACCCGGAGGTCATCAAAGCGCGGCAGATCGTGCGCGCCAACACCGACGAGTACCGCGCGCTCGAAAGCAACCGGCTGACGACGCAGGTCGCCTTCGCGCTCTCCTATCTCGGCATCACCCTGATCGTCGTGCTTTCCGCGATCTGGACCGGCATCGCGCTCGCCGACCGGCTGGTCCGGCCGATCCGCCAGCTGATCGGCGCGGCCGACGAGGTCTCGACCGGCAACCTCGACGTCGCCGTGCCGGTGCGCACGTCCGACGGCGACGTCGGCTCGCTGGGCGACACCTTCAACAAGATGATCCTCGAGCTGAAGTCGCAGCGCAACGAGCTGATCGCCGCCAAGGACGTCATCGACGAGCGGCGGCGCTTCTCGGAGGCCGTGCTCTCCGGCGTCACCGCCGGCGTCATCGGCATCGATCGCGACGGGGTCATCACCATCGTCAACCGCTCGGCCGAGCGCATGCTGACGATCCGCCTCGAGGCGGTGCTGGGCCGGCGGCTGTCGGAAGTGCTGCCGCATGTCGGGCGCGTGTTCGAGATCGCCCGCGAATCCGGCCGCCCGGCCCATCGCGAGCAGATCACCTTCTTCCGCGGCGGCGCGGAACGCACCTTCGACGTCCAGGTGACGCTGGAGGAAGGCGGCCTCGCCGACAGCCCCGCCTCCTACGTCGTCACCGTCGACGACATCACCGACCTCGTTTCGGCGCAGCGCTCTTCCGCATGGGCGGACGTGGCGCGGCGCATCGCCCACGAGATCAAGAACCCGCTGACGCCGATCCAGCTTTCGGCGGAACGCATCCGCAGGCGCTTTGGCGCGACCATCACCGAGGATCGCGAGATCTTCGACCAGTGCACGCAGACGATCATCCGCCAGGTGGGCGACATCGGCCGCATGGTCGACGAGTTCTCCGCCTTCGCCCGGATGCCCAAGCCTGACATGCAGCGCATCGACCTGCGCGAGCCGCTGCGCGAGGCGTCGTTCCTGGTCGAGGTCAGTCGCGCCGACATCGCCTTCACCCGGGATTTCGGCAGCGAGCCGCTGATGGGCACCTTCGATGCGCGGCTGCTGTCGCAGGCGTTCGGCAACCTGATCAAGAACGCGGCCGAGGCCATCGAGGCGGTCGAGCGCGAAGGCGGCGGCAAGGGCGCGATCCTGATCCGCTCGGCGCGGACGCGCGAGGGCATCGTCGTGGACGTGGTCGACAACGGCAAGGGCCTGCCGCGCGAGAACAGGCAGAGGCTGCTCGAGCCGTACATGACGACCCGCGAGAAGGGGACGGGGCTCGGGCTGGCCATCGTCAAGAAGATCGTCGAGGACCATGGCGGACGGCTGGAGCTGCACGATGCGCCGGCCGACTTCCATGGCGGGCGAGGGGCCATGATCCGCATCGTCCTGCCGGCATCGCAGGTAGGCGCCGCGGGCGAAGGGAAGACTGAAAAGGTTCAAGATGGCGTCTGACATTCTGATCGTCGATGACGAGGAGGACATCCGCGAGCTGGTCGCCGGCATTCTCAGCGACGAGGGCCACGAGACCCGCACCGCGCACGACGCCGACAGCGCGCTCGCCGCGATCTCCGAGCGCGTGCCGCGCCTCGTCTTCCTCGACATCTGGCTCCAGGGATCGCGCCTCGACGGGCTGGAGCTCCTCGACGAGATCAAGAAGCTGCATCCCGGGCTGCCGGTGGTGATGATCTCCGGCCACGGCACCATCGAGACGGCGGTCTCCGCCATCCGGCGCGGCGCCTACGACTTCATCGAGAAGCCGTTCAAGGCCGATCGCCTGATCCTCATCGCCGAGCGGGCGCTGGAGACCTCGAAGCTCCGGCGCGAGCTGTCCGACCTGAAGAAGCGCAGCGGCGAGACGCACGACCTGATCGGCAACTCGGCGGCGATGAACCAGCTCCGCCAGACCATCGAGCGGGTCGCCCCCACGAACAGCCGCATCATGATGGTCGGGCCGTCCGGCTCGGGCAAGGAGCTCGTGGCGCGCGCCATCCATGCGCTGTCGACGCGGCGCGGCGGTCCCTTCGTCACGGTCAGCGCCGCCTCGATCACGCCGGAGCGCATGGAGGTCGAGCTGTTCGGCACCGAGGGCAACGGCGGCGAGCGCAAGGTCGGCGCGCTAGAGGAGGCGCATCGCGGCATCCTCTACATCGACGAGGTCGCCGACATGCCGCGCGAGACGCAGGGCAAGATCCTGCGCGTCCTCGTCGACCAGCAGTTCGAGCGCGTCGGCGGCTCGCGCCGCGTCAAGGTCGACGTGCGCATCATCTCCTCGACCGCGCAGAACATCGAGACGCTGATCCGCCAAGGCCGCTTCCGCGAGGACCTCTATCACCGCCTCGCCGTGGTGCCGGTGGTGGTTCCGGGCCTCTCCGAGCGGCGCGAGGACATCCCCTATCTGGTCGATCACTTCATGCGCCAGGTCGCCAGCCAGGCCGGCATCAAGATGCGGCGCATCGGCGACGATGCGCTCGCCGTGCTGCAGGCCCACAACTGGCCGGGCAACGTGCGCCAGCTCAAGAACAACATCGAGCGCCTGATGATCCTCGCCCGCGGCGAGGAGGTCGACACGCCGATCACCGCCGACCTCCTGCCGCAGGAGATCGGCGACGTCATGCCGCGCGCGCCCAACCAGTCGGACCAGCACATCATGGCGCTGCCGCTGCGCGAGGCGCGCGAGCTGTTCGAGAAGGAGTATCTCCTTGCCCAGATCAACCGCTTCGGCGGCAACATCTCCCGCACGGCGGAGTTCATCGGCATGGAGCGCTCCGCGCTTCACCGCAAGCTGAAGTCGCTCGGCGTCTGAGATCGACAATGGCCACCGACGGGGACTAGCCGGATGCGCGTCATCATCTGCGGTGCGGGACAGGTGGGCTACGGCATCGCCGAGAAGCTGGCCTCGGAGAAGAACGACGTCTCCGTCATCGACGTGTCGCCGGACCTGATCCGCAACGTGCGCGACACGCTCGACGTGCGCGGCTTCGTCGGCCACGGCTCGCATCCCGACGTGCTGGAGGCGGCGGGGGCCGAGTCCGCCGACATGATCATCGCCGTGACGCTGCACGACGAGGTCAACATGGTCGCCTGCCAGGTGGCCCACTCGCTGTTCAACGTGCCGACGAAGATCGCGCGCATCCGCTCGCAATCCTACCTGCAGCCGCACTACATGGACCTGTTCTCGCGCGACCACATGCCGATCGACGTCATCATCTCGCCGGAGCTCGAGGTGGCGGAGATGGTGCTGAAGCGCATCGCCATGCCCGGCGCCACCGACGTCGTCGCCTTCGGCGAGGGCAAGATCGCCATGGTCGCCATCGAGTGCATGGAGGAATGCCCGATCGTCGACACGCCGCTGTCGCAGCTGACGGAGCTCTTCCCGGACCTCAACGCCACCGTGGTCGGCGTCTGCCGGGCCGGGCGGCTGTTCGTGCCGCGCTCGGCCGACCAGTTGCTGGCCGGCGACCTCGCCTATGTCGTGGCCGGCAAGGAGCACGTGCGGCGCACGCTCGGCCTGTTCGGCCATGACGAGCAGGAGGCGACGCGCATCGTCATCGCCGGCGGCGGCAACATCGGGCTCTACGTCGCGCGGACGATCGAGGACCGCAAGGGCCGCACCCGCGTCAAGATGATCGAGGCGGGCAAGGAGCGGGCCGCCGCCATCGCCGACCAGCTCAACCGCACCGTGGTGCTCCAGGGCAGCGCGCTCGACCAGCGGCTGCTGATGGAGGCGGGAGTCAACGAGGCCGACCTGATGATCGCGCTGACCAACGACGACCAGGTCAACATCCTTTCGGGCGTGATGGCGAAGCGGCTCGGCTGCAAGGCCAACATGGCGCTTCTCAAC
>JAEZXF010000513.1 GCA_023419995.1 Pseudomonadota bacterium
GGCATGGGCGAGGCGGTGCCCTACAAGCCGGCGCGGCCGGAAACGCTCTATCTGTCGCCGGACGAGGTCGCCGCGCGCGCCGGGACCCGGCTTTCCGTCGAGTTCACGCCGTTCGATGCACCCGAGACCGGCGCCAGGGGGCTGCGCCACGCCGGCGCGCATGCGGGCAGGAGCTTCGCCGAGGAGCGCGCCGATCCCAAGGCCAACGTCTTCGACCATGCGGTGAAGCACGTCGCCGACAGGCGGGCGGAGGGCCGGCGCGTGCTGGTGGCCGGCTTCAGCGAGGGCTCGCTCGACCGGCTTTCCCAGGTGCTGGCCGAGCACGGGCTGGGCAACCTGAAGCGGGTGTCGTCGCTCGCCGAGGCGGAGGGGCTGAAGCCGGGCGAGGCCGGCCTCGCCGTGCTGCCGCTGGAGGCCGGGTTCGAGACGGCGGGCCTCACCGTCGTCGCCGAGCAGGGCATTCTCGGCGACAGGCTGATACGCCGCGCGAAGAAACGGCGAAAGGCTTCGGATTTCATTGCCGAAGTGGCTGCGCTTTCCGCCGGCGACATCGTCGTCCACGCCGACCACGGCATCGGCCGGTTCGTCGGGCTGAAGACCATCGAGGCGGCCGGCGCGCCGCATGACTGCCTGGAAATCCGCTATGCGGGCGACGACCGGCTTTTCCTGCCGGTCGAGAACATCGAGCTCCTGTCGCGCTACGGCTCGGATTCGGCCGAGACCGTGCTCGACAAGCTCGGCGGCGTCGCCTGGCAGTCGCGCAAGGCCAAGCTCAAGCGCCGGCTGCTGGAGATGGCCGGGCAGCTCATCAAGCTCGCGGCCGAGCGCCAGATGAAGCCGGCGCCGGTGCTCACTCCGCCCGACGGGCTCTACGGCGAGTTCGCCGCGCGCTTCCCCTATGACGAGACCGACGACCAGCTCTCGGCGATCGAGGCGGTGACGGAAGACCTCGCCGCCGGCCGGCCGATGGACCGGCTGATCTGCGGCGACGTCGGCTTCGGCAAGACGGAGGTGGCGCTGCGCGCCGCCTTCCTCGCCGCCATGGAGGGCTTCCAGGTCGCGGTGGTGGTGCCGACGACGCTGCTCGCCCGCCAGCATTTCCGCACCTTCAGCCAGCGTTTTGCCGGCTTGCCGGTCACGGTCCGGCAGGCTTCGCGCCTCGTCGGCGCGAAGGAGCTCGCCGAGACGAAGAAGGGGCTGGCCGAAGGCACGGTCGACATCGTCGTCGGCACGCATGCGCTGCTCGGCTCGTCGATCACCTTCAAGGACCTCGGCCTGCTGATCGTCGACGAGGAGCAGCATTTCGGCGTCAAGCACAAGGAGCGGCTGAAGGAGCTGAAGAGCGACGTGCACGTGCTGACGCTGTCGGCGACGCCGATCCCGCGCACGCTGCAGCTAGCGCTGACCGGCGTGCGCGAGCTGTCGCTGATCGCCACGCCGCCGGTGGACCGCATGGCGGTGCGCACCTTCATCTCGCCCTTCGACCCGCTGGTGATCCGCGAGACGCTGCTGCGCGAGCGCTACCGCGGCGGCCAGAGCTTCTACGTCGTGCCGCGCATCTCCGACCTTGCCGACATCAGGCGCTTCCTCGAGGAGCAGGTGCCGGAGCTTAAGGTGGCGACCGCGCACGGCCAGATGGCGGCGGGCGAGCTCGACGACATCATGAACGCGTTCTACGACGGCCAGTACGACGTGCTCCTGTCGACCACCATCGTCGAATCCGGCCTCGACATCCCGACCGCCAACACGCTGATCGTCCACCGGGCCGACATGTTCGGGCTGGCGCAGCTCTACCAGCTGCGCGGCCGGGTCGGCCGCTCGAAGCTGCGCGCCTATGCGCTGTTCACGCTGCCGGCCAACAGGACGCTGACGCAGCTCGCCGAGCGGCGGCGGAAGGTGCTCCAGTCGCTCGACACGCTGGGCGCGGGATTCCAGCTCGCCAGCCACGACCTCGACATCCGAGGCGCCGGCAACCTCCTGGGCGAGGAGCAGTCGGGCCACATCAAGGAAGTCGGCTTCGAGCTCTACCAGCAGATGCTGGAGGAGGCCGTGGCCGAGCTGCGCGGCACCGGCGAGGTGGCCGACGGCAGCTGGTCACCGCAGATCACCATCGGCACGGCGGTGATGATCCCCGAAAGCTACGTGCCCGACCTCCAGCTTCGCCTCGGCCTCTACCGCCGCCTGGCGGACCTCGAGACGCCGGAGGAGATCGACGGCTTCGGCGCCGAGCTGATCGACCGCTTCGGGCCGCTGCCGCCGGAGGTCGACCACCTGATGAAGGTCGTGTTCATCAAGGCGCTGTGCCGCAAGGCCAATGTCGAGAAGCTCGACGCCGGGCCGAAGGGCGTGGTGATCCAGTTCCGCAACCGGCAGTTCGCGGACCCGGCCGGGCTGGTGCGCTACATCGCCGAGCAGGGCTCGCTGGCCAAGATCCGGCCGGACCAGTCGATCGTCCTGATGCGCGACTGGCCCTCGGCCGAGAAGCGGCTCTCAGGTTCCGCCGTGGTGATGACGCAGCTGGCGCGGCTGGCGGAGAAGGCGGCGGCGTAGGACGCCGCGCGCGATTTCGGCCGTCTGCACCGCCCCTCATCCGCCCTTCGGGCACCTTCTCCCCGTGAACGGGGAGAAGGTGAAGCGGAGACGTCGCGGCCATCTCTCCTCTCCCCGTTCACGGGG
>JAEZXF010000560.1 GCA_023419995.1 Pseudomonadota bacterium
GCTTTCGATCATTGTCATCACACGCGCTCGATGATCTTCTCGCCGAACAGGCCCTGCGGCCGGAACAGCAGCACGACGAGCGCCAGCATGTAAGCGAACCAGACCTCGGTGTTGCCACCGAGCAGCGGCTGGCCCCAGTAGATCTCGAACAGCTTCTCCAGGATGCCGATCATCAGCCCGCCGATGATGGCGCCCATCACCGATTCCAGCCCGCCCAGCATCAGCACCGGCAGCGCCTTGTAGGCGATGACCTCGAGCGCGAACGACACGCCCGCGCGCGCGCCCCACGCGATGCCGGTGACGAGCGCGATGACGCCGGCGATGAACCACACCAGCACCCAGATGGTCGACAAGGAGATGCCGACCGAAAGCGCGGCCTGGTGATCGTCGCCCAGCGCCCGGATGGCGCGGCCCATCTTCGACTTGTTGAGGAAGGCGAGCAGTACCATGACCAGCACGAACGCGCCGACGACGACGGCTATGTCCCTCTGCTCGATGGACACGAACCCACCGAACGGCTCGAAGAAGTAGCTGCCCGTCGGGATGCCGAGCTCTTCGGTGATCATGCGCTTGTTCTCGCCGCCGAAGATCGTTTCGCCGAAGCCGATCAGGAACAGCGTGATGCCGATCGTGGCCATGAACAGGATGATGTCGGGCTGGTTGACCAGCGGCCGCAGCACGACGCGCTCGATGCCCACCGCCAGGAAGAACATCACCAGCAGCGTCAGCGGCACGGCGATCAGCGCCGGCACGCCGCGCTCGTGCAGGCCCACCAGCGTCAAGGCCGCGAACACGACCATGATGCCCTGCGCGAAGTTGAAGATGCGCGAGGACTTGTAGATCAGCACGAAGCCGAGCGCGATCAGGGCGTAGAGCACGCCGGAGACCATGCCCTCCCACAGCACCTGGATGAGGAAGTCGGGCGCGCTCGCCATGTCGGCGAAGGGCTTCACGAGGATAGAATGCAGGAAGTCCATGTCAGGCGCCCCTACGCGTGATTGGGCAGGCGTTCAGCCCGTCAGTTGCGGAAACAGGCCCACCAGCCCGACGATGATGAGATAGATCGCGACGATGTAGTTGAGCAGTCGCGGCATGACGAGGATGAGCACGCCCGCGATCAGCGAGATCAGCGGCGTCAGCGGCTGGTAGTCCATGGCGGCTCCTTTCCATCAGTGGGCCACGCCGAGATAGGCGTCGATGACGGCCTGGTCGTTCTTGACCTCGTCGGGCGCGCCGTCGGCGATCTTCTTGCCGTAGTCGAGCACCACCACGCGGTCGGAGAGGTCCATGACCACGCCCATGTCGTGCTCGATCAGGGCGATGGTGGTGCCGCGCTGCTGGTTGACGTCGATGATGAAGCGGCTCATGTCCTCCTTCTCCTCGAGGTTCATGCCCGCCATCGGCTCGTCGAGCAGCAGCAGCGACGGCTCCATCGCCCGCGCCCGGCCGAGCTCCACCCGCTTCTGCAGGCCGTAGGGCAGCTTGCCGACCGGCGTGCGCCTGATGTGCTCGATCTCGAGGAAGTCGATGATCTCCTCGACCTTCTCGCGATGCGCGATCTCCTCGTCGAGCGCCGGCCCGTGCCACAGCATCTGCCAGCCGATGTTGCGGTGCATGTGCACCGAGCGACCGGCCATGATGTTCTCCAGCGTCGTCATGCCCTTGAACAGCGCGACGTTCTGGAAGGTGCGGGCGATGCCCTGGCGCACGGCGTGGTGCGGCTTCATCGCCCGGCGCTCGACGCCGCGGAAGGTGATGATGCCCTCCTGCGGCGTGTAGAAGCCGTTGATGACGTTGAGCATCGAGGTCTTGCCGGCGCCGTTGGGGCCGATGATGGCGCGGATCTCGCCCTTGCGCACGTCGAAGGAGATGTTGGTGATCGCCTTCACGCCGCCGAAGGACAGCGACACGTTGTCGACCCGCAGCAGCACGTCGCCCTTGGCGATGCCGTGTCGGGGGCGGCGAACTGGTCCGAGGCGGGACGGGCGTTCATTCGGCGGCCTCCGCATGCGGCCGCGCGGGCCGGCCGTGAACGGCCGCGTCGGCGATCCTGACCGTGGCGCTGATCCTGCCCTTGCGCCCGTCCTCGAAGGTCACTTCCGTCTCGACGAATTTCTGCGTCGAGCCGTCGTAGAGCGCCTCGATCAGCTCGCCGTAGCGCTCGGCGATGAAGGAGCGCCGCACCTTCTGCGTCCGCGTCAGCTCGCCGTCGTCGGCGTCGAGCTCCTTGTGCAGGATGAGGAAGCGGGCGATCTGGCCGCCGGCCATCATCGGCTCCTTCGCCAGCCGCCGGTTGGTCTCGTCGACGTTCCGGGCGATCATCTCGTAGACGCGGGGATGGCCGGCGAGCTCCTGGTAGGAGGCATAGGCGATGTTGTTGCGCTCGGCCCAGTTGCCCACCGCGGTCAGGTCGATGTTGATGAAGGCGGCGCAGAAGTCGCGCCCGTCGCCGAAGGCCACCGCCTCCTTGATGTTGGGGAAGAACTTCAGCATGTTCTCGACGTATTTCGGCGCGAACAGCGCGCCGTCCCGGAGCTTGCCGACGTCCTTGGCGCGGTCGATGATCTTGAGTTGGCCGTCGCTCTCGAAGAAGCCGGCGTCGCCGGTCCTGATGAAGCCGTCCGGCGTCAGCACCTCGGCGGTCTTGTCGTCTTCCTTGTAGTAGCCGGTGAACTGGCCGGGCGAGCGGAACAGCACCTCGCCGCTGTCGGCGATGCGGATGTCGACGTTGGGCGCGGCCGGGCCCACCGTGTCGGCGCGCACCTGCCCGTCCTTCTGCGCCGGCACGTAGAGGAAGGCCTCGGTCTGGCCGTAGAGCTGCTTCAGGTTGATGCCGAGCGAGCGGAAGAACGAGAACAGGTCCGCGCCGATCGCCTCGCCGGCGGTGTAGGCGACGCGGATGTTCGACATGCCGAGCACGTTCTTCAGCGGGCCGTAGAGCAGGAAATCGCCGAGCGCGTAGGCGAGCCGCCCGGTGAACGGCACCGGCCGCTTCTCGAGGATCGCCTCGCCGTACTTGCGCGCCACCTCGATGTAGTGGCGGAAGATCCACTGCTTGAGGCGGCCGGCGTCCTCCATGCGGATGGTGACGCTGGTGAGCAGCGATTCCAGCACGCGCGGCGGCGCGAAGTAGAAGGTCGGGCCGATCTCGCGCATGTCCTGCGCCACGGTCTGCTGGCTCTCGGGGCAGTTCATTCAGAAGCCCGAGACGTAGCCCTGCGCATAGTTGAGGTAGTGGTCGCCCACCCAGGCCAGCGGCAGGTAGGCGAGCACGCTGTCCTTCTCGCTCAGCCCGTCGAAGGTGGCGGTGTCGAGCGCAGCCTTCACCGACGCCGCCGCCGTCAGCACCACGCCCTTGGAGCGGCCCGTCGTGCCGGAGGTGTAGAGCATGACGGAGACGTCGTCCCCGCTCCCCGCCCGGACGCTCTCCTCCCAGCTCCTCCCCTTGGCCGGGTCGGCGGCGAGCAGCGCGCGGCCCGCTTCCTGCACCTCGGAGAAGGCGTGGAGGCCGTCGCGCGGATAGTCGCGCAGGCCGCGCGGCTCGTCGTAGACGATCTCGGTCAGCGCCGGGATCGTCTCGCGGAAGGTGAGCAGCTTGTCGACCTGCTCCTGATCCTGGGCGACCGCGAATCGCACCCCGGCATGGTCGAGCACATAGGCCATCTCCTCGGCCACGGCGTCGGCATAGACCGGCACCGGCACGCCGCCGAGCGACTGCACCGCGGCAAAGGTCCAGTAGAGGCGCGGGCGGTTCGCGCCGACGATGGCGATCTTGTCGCCGGCCCCGAAGCCCAGCGCCTGCAGGCCGATCGCGAAGGCGCGCACCTCCTCGAGCTGCTGGCCCCACGTCCATGTCTGCCAGATGCCGTAGTCCTTGTGGCGCATCGCCGGACGGTCGCGGAAACGCTCGGCGTTGCGCAGCAGATACTTCGGAAATGTGTCGAGCGCGGCCGAAGGCTGAGCCATGACCCGGTTCCTCCCGTGGGGCATGTCGTTGCCGCCCCCTGTTCCGGCCGGAGCGTTCCTCCCACTCGACCGGACTTTTCCCTTTGTCCGAAGCTTTCACGAAATCGGCGCGCAGGCAACACGGCGCTTGACAGACAGGCCGTCATATTGTCCTCTCAATGGGCGCTCGTGTAGGCGGGCGTCTCCCCGGCGATATCGGCAATCCAGCGGCCCGCGCGACGGCGCGTCCGGCGAACGGCTTCGTTCGTCCCGTGAGGTCAGGCGTCCCGTGAGGTCAGGCGTCGTAGAGCATCAGCGCCGGGATATCGAGCGCGACGATACGGCCGTGCTCCACCTTGAGCAGGCCTTCTTCCTCGAGTTCCTGCAGGCTGCGGTTGACGACCTGCCGCGACACGCCGGCGAGAAGCCCGAGCTCCTCCTGGCTGATCTCCACCGCGTCGCCGGCCTTGGGATAAAGCACGCGGTTGAAGAACCACGACAGGTTGCGCGCCACGCGCGCCTTGGGACCGAGGATGCGGTCGTACTCGATGGTGGCGATGAACTGGCCCATGCGCTCGTTGAGCGCGCGCACGAGGTAGCGGTTGAAGCCGCGGCTGTTCTCGTAGAGCCACATGAAGGTCGAGCGCGTCATCATCGCGAGCCGCGTGTCGCGCAGCGCGACGAGGTCGTAGCGGCGCGGCTCGTCCTTGAGGACCGAGCCCTCGCCGAACCAGCCGCCGTCCGTCGCGCCGGCGAAGGTCATCGCCTTGCCGTCGCGCGAGATGGCGCTGATCTTGACCAGCCCGGCGATGACGCCCGTCCAGTGATCGAGCCTGTCGCCGCGATGGCAGATATAGGCACCCTTGGCGAACTGGCGCTCGACGACGCCGCGGCGGGCGCGCTCCAGTTCCTCCTCGGTCAGTTCGCCGGCCCAGATGGCCGAGCGGACGATGTCTTCGCGTGCATTCATGGGCCTCTGACGCGCGGGCCGTTCGACGATGCAGCCCGCATCCGCGAAGGCTTATGGACGCCCCGTGCGCCAAAGACAAGAAGTCTTCGGGCCGATCGGGCCTACGCCGCCTTCTGCATGTAGCGGGCGGTGGGCAGGATGGTCAGCGGCGCCGGCTCGCCCTTGGCCGTCCGGCCGAACATCAGCCTCTGCTCCACCTTCGACGACCAGAAGAAGGGGAAGCGGGCGAACGTCTCGTCCTGGATCGCCAGGACGTCGGCCTGGTAGAGCAGCGCCGCGCAGTTGATGACCCCGCCGTAGTCGCGCGCCGGCCCGATCGGACGCGACTGGTAGACGCGCCGGTAGAACGCGGCGTGGTCCTCGCGGATCATCGAGATGCAGTAGGGCGCGTTGAAATGGTAGCAGGCCATGCCTGCCAGCCGCAGGGTGAGATACGGGAGCTGCGGGTAGACGCGCATCCAGTCCGGGTGGGCGGCGAAGCGGCTGGGATCGATGAAGCGCTCGCCGGCGCGCAGGCGCGGCAGCAGGATGTCCGGGTAGACCGAGGTCGAGGGCGACTGCGGCGTCGCCGCGGTGACGACGTGCAGGCGGATGGTGCTCGCGAGGTTGCCGTCGACATAGACGCCGAAGCGGTGGCAGTTCGGCAGGTCGTCGAACTCGTCGGTGACCATGCGCTGCGGGTTCTCGGGCACCAGGTCGTTCAGCCGGTAGGCGGCATAGCGCAGGCGGTAGATGGCCTCGAGGTCCTCACCGCTCTCGCAGCGGCGGTACTCGGTCCTCTCCAGCATCGCGAAGATGTTCCTGGCGAAGGACGATATCCCCCTGGCGGATGCGTCCCCGTCGACCGTGCCGCTTTCGTCCGGTGCGCCGCGCAGCGACGTTACATTGCCATTCATGACTGGCCCCCGTGTCCCTGCCAGTTGCCCACTGTTCCGCCATGCACAGGATATGCGCGGCCGGTCGCCGGTAAAGCAGAAAATGCCGATGTGTCTGTTAACCTGACATTAAGGTTAATGAATGGTTAAGGACAATGAGGCGGCCTGCCGCAGGTCCGGGCAGCCGGCGGCGTGTCTTGCGCGGAACTCGGAGGCGGGAACGGAAGGCTGGCGGGCGGGTCAGGAGCCGGCGTGGGCCGGCTGCCGCTCTTCTTCGGCCGCGCGCCGTTCCTCCTCGCGGGAGAACGGCCAGGTGGCGTCGGACATGGCGCCAATGCCCGCCGCGGTGAGCGCGGAGCCGAACAGGAAGCCCTGCACCAGATCGGGCTTGACCTCCTGGGTGAGCAGCTTGAGCTGCTCGAAGGTCTCGACGCCCTCCATGGTGACGGCGAGGCCGAGCGAGCGCGACAGGTCGACCACGCCCTTGAGCAGGGCGAGCGAGCGCTGGCTGCGCGTGATGTCGATGATGAACGAGCGGTCGATCTTCACCTTGTCGAGCGGCAGGGTGTGGAGATAGCTCAGGCTGGAATAGCCGGTGCCGAAATCGTCGAGCGCGATGCGGATGCCGAGCACCTTCAGCTGCTCGATATAGGCGCGCGTCTGGGCGCGGTCGTCGAGCAGCGCGGTTTCCGTCACCTCGATCTCGAGCCTCTCGGGGGCGAGGCCGGACGCGGCCAGCGCCTCGCGCACCGTGCGCACGATGTGCTCGTTGCGGAAGTCCTTGGCCGACAGGTTGACCGAGACGCAGACCGGCTCGGGCCACTTGGTGCATTCGGCCGTGGCGGCGTTGAGCATGAACACGCTGATCGCCGAGACGATGCCCATCTCCTCGGCGAGCGGGATGAACACGGCCGGCGACACCGGGCCGAGCTCGGGATGGTCCCACCGGCACAGCGCCTCGCAGCTGGCGATGCGCATGGTCTGCATCGACACGATCGGCTGGTAGACGACGCGCAGGCCGCCCGTCTCGACCGCCTGGCGCAGCTCGGCCTTCATCACCTGCCGGTCGCGGAAGGCGCGGTCCATCGTCTCCTCGAACAGCAGCCAGCCGTTCTTGCCGTTTTCCTTGGCCTTGTAGAGCGCGAGGTCGGCGCGCACGATCATCGCGTCGACCTCGGCGTTCCTGGCCTGCGCCAGCACGGCGCCGGCGCTGGCCTGGATGCGCAGCGCATGGCCGGCGACATCGACGTCGCCGCACAGCCGCGCGAAGAAGGCGTCGACGGCACGCGAGAAGCTGTCCCTGTCCTTGACGTCGTTGAAGAACACCATGAACTCGTCGCCGCCGAAGCGGCTGACCTTGATGTTCTCGCCGGCGAAGACGGACAGCCGCTCGCCCGCGGCGTAGATCAGCCCGTCGCCGACCGGATGGCCGAGCGTGTCGTTGACGCTCTTGAAGTCGTCGAGGTCGAACACGACGAGGCCGACGTGGCGGCTCGGGTCGCCGACCGAGATGTAGTCTCGCACCAGCTCGTGGAAATAGGCGCGGTTGGCCAGCCCCGTCAGGCTGTCGAAGCGCGCCATGCTGCGGATCCGCTCCTCGGCCTGGATGCGGGCCGTCACCTCGTCGAAGGTGATGACGCCGAGCTCGTCGTCGCCCTCGCGCGCCGAGAACTCGAAGTAGCGGCCGTCCTCCAGCCGCAGCAGCACCTTGCGCCCCCTACCCTCGCGCAGCGCGCGGGTGAGCTGGGTCTCGGCGTAGCGCGAATCCTTGAGGCTGAGCACGCCGGCGGCAACGCCGCGCATCAGCAGGCCGCGCAGCGAGCGCCCGAGCAGCTTCTCCGGGTGGCTCACCGTCATCAGCGCGGCGGCCTCGGCGTTGGCGACCACCACCCTGCCCTCGGCACTCAGCATGATGAGGCCGGAGGTCATGGTGTTCAGCGCGCGGTCGAAGCGGCGCGCCAGCTTCTTGGCGGTCTTCTCGGCGTTGAGCGCCGTGAACAGCACCTCGCGCACGATCTCGGCGAACTTGCGGATCGCATAGAAGAACGGCGCCGAAAGCAGGCCGAGGATGACGTGGTACATGTCGCCGCGCAGCAGGAAGCCGAGCGAGATCGGCCAGGTCGCGGCGACGATCTGGAACATGACCAGCCGCGGCGAGCCGTAGTTCCGGCCGGCGATCGAGGTGACGGAGGCGAGCGTGACGCAGACCGCGGCGATCTCGGCGAACTGGTCGTGCGCCCAGTAGATGCCGGCGAAGCAGAACAGGCCGAGCGTCGAGGCGTGGAGCGTTCCCCACAGGATGTAGACGTCTTCCAGCCTTTCGGCCTCGGCGCGGTCGGTCGGCGGCGGCGCGCAGCGCCACCGGCGCATGCTGACGCGCCGCATCGCGCCGACGCCGAGGATCGACAGCGCGACGGCGAGGTAGATGGGGTCCGACGTCTTGAGATAGACGAGAACGGCGAGCAGCGACTGCGCAAGGATGCCGACGGCAAGGGTCGCACTGTCCCGGAACAGCGTCTGTACGAACGGTATGTATATGTCGAGCGGAAGCTCGTTTCTGGCTTTTGTTGGCATACCGAAGCACCGCCCCCGGAACCCGGAGCCTCGACCATGCCAAAGTCGTATTAAGAAAGGCTTATTGAGCAGATTCGATACCTATTCCGCGGCCTTGAGCACGGGGGCCGGCTGGGCCGCCAGACGCTTGGTCTGGCGCGCGCGTTCCGACTCCGCCTTCCTGGCGTTCTCCTCCTTGACGTGGCCGAAGCCGCGGATCATCGACGGCACCGACGCCAGCGCCGCGGCGGCGTCGATCTTGCCCGGCGCCAGCGAGGCGCGGATCAGCTCGAGGTCGGCTTCGTACTCCGCCAGAAGCCGGCGCTCCATCCGGCGCTCGGCCGTGTAGCCGAAGACGTCGAAGACCGTGCCGCGAAGCCCCTTCAGCCCGGCGAGCACCGAGAAGCCCTTCATCATCCACGGGCCGAAGCTCGACTTCCGCGCCTTGCCGTCCGGCCCCTTACGGCCGAGGATCGGCGGGGCGAGATGGAACTCGAGCCGGTCCCACGAGGAGAACTGGCCGGCGAGCTGGCGGGCGAACGAGCCGTCGGTGTAGAGGCGCGCGACCTCGTACTCGTCCTTCACCGCCATCAGCTTGAACAGGTTCCGGGCCACCGCCTCCGAAACCGTCGTCGAGCCGGGCGCGGCGCGCTCCTCCGCCTCGCGGATCGCGGCGACGGCGGCGCGGTAGCGCCCGGCGTAGGCCGCGTTCTGGTACGCGGTCAGGAACTTGGCGCGGCGGGCGACGACGTCGTCGAACGTCTGGGCGATCTCGCGCCCGGCCATCGGGTTGTGCGAGGCGTCGACGAGGCCCTGCACGAACTGCGGATCGTGCGCGGCGCGCCGGCCCCAGCGGAACGCGGCGACGTTCATCCTGACCGCCTCCCCATTCAGATCGATCGCCTTCTCGACCGCCTCCGGCGACACCGGCAGCCCGCCACGCTGGCTGGCGAAGCCGAGCATGAACATGTTGGCGCCGAGCGAGTTGCCGAACAGCACCGTCGCCGCCCGGGTGGCATCGAAGAAATGCGCGTGGTCCTCGCCCGCCGCCTGGCGGATCGCCTTCTTCAGCCGCTCGGTCGGCAGCGAGAAGTCGGCCGAGCGCGCGAAGTCGCCCGGCATCACCTCGGCGGTGTTGACGACGAACATGGTCTCGCCCTCGCGCACGGCGGACAGCACCTTGCGCGAGCCCGACACCACGAGGTCGCAGCCGAGGATCAGGTCGGCCTTGCCGGCCGAGACGCGGATGGCGTGGATGTCCTCGGGCGTGCGGGCGATGCGCAGGTGCGAGAACACCGCCCCGCCCTTCTGGGCGAGGCCGGCCATGTCGATCATGCCGCAGCCCTTGCCCTCGAGGTGGGCCGCCATGCCGAGCACCGCGCCGATGGTGACGACGCCCGTGCCGCCGATGCCGTCGATGATCGCCGACCAGCCGTCGCGGTCGAGCGTGAAGGGTGCCGCGTCCGGCACGCCGTCGAGCGGGTCGGAGGCGCCGGCGATGCCCTGCGCCTTCCGGATCTGCGCCCCGTGCACGGTGACGAAGGACGGGCAGAAGCCCTCGACGCAGGAGAAGTCCTTGTTGCAGGACGACTGGTCGATGCGCCGCTTGCGGCCGAACTCCGTCTCGACCGGCTGCACGGACACGCAGTTGGAGGCGATGCCGCAGTCGCCGCAGCCCTCGCACACCAGCTCGTTGATGAAGATGCGCTTGTCCGGGTCGGGGAAGGTGCCGCGCTTGCGCCGCCGGCGCTTCTCGGCCGCGCAGGTCTGGTCATAGAGCAGGACCGTCACGCCCTTGACGTCGCGCAGCTCGCGCTGCACCGCGTCCAGCTCGCGGCGGTGGTGGATGGTGGCGCCCGCCGGGAACGACACCCTGCCCGCATACTTGTCCGGCTCGTCGGTGACGACCGCGATCCGGTCGACGCCCTCGGCCCGCACCTGCGCCGCGATCATGTCGACGGTCAGCCCGCCTTCGTGCGGCTGGCCGCCGGTCATGGCGACGGCGTCGTTGTAGAGGATCTTGTAGGTAATGTTGGCCCCGCTCGCCAGAGCGAAGCGCAGCGCCAGCGACCCCGAATGGTTGTAGGTGCCGTCGCCGAGGTTCTGGAACATGTGCTCGCGCTTGGTGAAGGGGGCCTGCCCCACCCACTGCGCGCCCTCGCCGCCCATGGCGGTGAAGCCGATGGTCGAGCGCCCCATCCACGTCGCCATGAAGTGGCAGCCGATGCCGGCCGAGGCCAGCGAGCCCTCCGGCACCTTGGTCGAGGTGTTGTGCGGGCAGCCGGAGCAGAAATAGGGCACGCGCACCGCCACGTCCCTGGTGTCGGCCAGCATCGCCTGGAACTGCTTCAGCCGCGACACGCGGGCGGAGATCTCCTCCGACGGGCCGAGGTCCTTGAGGATGCGCTCGCCCAGCGCGATGGCGATGTCGTTGGGGTCGAGCGCGCCGGCGGCCTGGAACAGGGTCTCGCCCCGCTCGTTCTTCTTGCCGAGGATCAGCGGCCGGTCGGGTCGGTCGTAGAGCGCCTCGCGCATCTGCGTCTCGATCAGCGAGCGCTTCTCCTCGACGACGACGATCGTCTCCAGCCCCTGCGCGAACTCCGCCACGTGCTCGTAGTCGAGCGGCCACGGGCAGGCGATCTTGAACAGGCGGATGCCGAGGCGGTCGGCCTCGGCCTCGTCGATGCCGATGTCCTCCAGCGCCTGGCGCACGTCGAGATAGCTCTTGCCGACGGTGGCGATGCCGATCTTCGGGTTCGCGCCGCCGGAATAGACGATCCGGTTCAGCCCGTTGGCGCGGATGAATGCGGCCGCTGCCGCGCGCTTGTGCTCGTGCAGGCGGCTCTCCTGCGCGAACTGGTCGATCTCGTGGCGGATGTTGAGCCCGCCGCGCGGCAGCTCGATCTCGGGCAGCACGATGTTCAGCCGGTCGAGCGAGACGTCGACGGAGGCCGTCGATTCGATGTTGTCCTTGACGCACTTGATCGCGACCCAGGTGCCGGCGAAGCGCGACAGCGCGTAGCCGTAGAGCCCGTAGTCGACCAGCTCCTGCACCCCCGCCGGGTTGAAGATCGGCATCATCACGTCGACGAAGGCGTATTCCGTCGCGTGGGCGTTGGTCGAGGATTCGGCCGTGTGGTCGTCGCCCATCAGCGCCAGCACGCCGCCGCGCTTCGACGAGCCGGCGAGGTTGGCGTGGCGGAACACGTCGCCGGTGCGGTCGACGCCCGGGCCCTTGCCGTACCACAGCGCGAAGACGCCGTCCTGCTTGCCCTCGCCCATCAGCTCGGCCTGCTGGGTGCCCCAGCAGGCGGTGGCGGCGAGCTCCTCGTTCAACCCCGGCTGGAAGACGACGTTGCTGGCCTCGAGCTGGTTGCGCGCCCGCCACAGCTGGTAGTCGAGCGCGCCGAGCGGCGAGCCGCGATACCCGGTGACGAAGCCCGCGGTGTTGAACCCCATGCGCCGGTCGAGCTCGTGCTGCATCATCAGCATGCGCACGATCGCCTGCGCCCCCGAGACGAATATCCGCTCCTTCGCCAGATCGAACTTGTCGTCGAGCGCAACGTCGTGAAGGGTCATTCCGTATTTCCTCCCGGGTGGCCACAACAACGTGCGGCGTGCCTACCGTCAGTGTTTCCCCGTCGATGATCCACGTCAAACGAAATCATCGCCGTGGAGAAAACGACGCAGCTTGCTTTTCATCGTCTGTTCAAACTGCTAATGCGCGAGACCGCACAACGTCGGCCGCCCGCAAGAAGGCGGCGTCGCCGGGGGGAGCCGACAAGGGGAGGACTGCCTTCGGGCACCGCACCTCCTGTTTGATGGCGACTTCATCGAAAACGAGGTTCGGAGACGGAACCCATGAACGCTCTTGCCTTCATAGTACGCTCGATCGGCGCGTTGAATCGGCTGATCGGCCATACCTTCGCATGGCTGTCGCTGGCCATGGTGCTCATCTGCTTCACGGTCGTGGTGCAGCGCTACGCCCTGGGGTTCACGGTCCTGTGGATGCAGGATCTCTACGTCTGGCTCAACGGCGCCATGTTCACCGCGGTCGCCGGCTTCGCGCTGCTGCGCGACGACCATGTCCGCGTCGACATCTTCTACCGGCCGGCGACGATCCGCACCAAGGCCATCGTCGACCTGATCGGCGTCTTCATCTTCCTGCTGCCGTTCTGCTGGGTGGTCTACCACTACAGCTGGAACTACATCCTGCGCTCGTGGCGTCTGCACGAGGGCTCGGCCAACGTCGGCGGCATGCCCGGCCTCTACATCCTCAAGACGTTCATCTTCGTTTTCGTCGCCGTCGTCGCGCTGCAGGGAATCGCCATGGCGCTGCGCTCGATCCTGGTGCTGCGCGGTCAGGAGAACCTCCTGCCCGAGAAGCTGCGCTACCCGGTACATCAGGAGTAATCGCATATGGATCCCGTCCTTATCGGCGAAATTCTCGCCGGCCTGATGTTCTTCGGCATCATCGGCTTTCTCATGCTCGGCTTCCCGGTGGCGTTCTCGCTCGCCGGCGGCTCGCTCATGTTTGGCCTCGTCGGCATGTGGTTCGGCGTGTTCGACC
>JAEZXF010000012.1 GCA_023419995.1 Pseudomonadota bacterium
GCGCTTGCCGGCCGGCTGGTCTCCGAGGTCGTGGCGTCCGAGGCGCTGCTGCCTCGCGCGCAGGAGATCTGCGCCGAGCTGACGACCGAGACCAGCGCGGTCTCCGTGGCGCTGGTGCGGCAGATGCTGTGGCGCATGGCCGCCGCCGACCACCCCATGGAGGCGCATCGCGTCGAATCGGCGCTGTTCGGCGCCATGGGCGCGTCGCCGGACGCGGCCGAAGGGGTCGCCTCCTTCCTGGAGAAGCGGCCGGCGCGGTTCTCCATGCGGCCTTCCTCCGACATGCCGGCGGCCTATCCGTGGTGGCAGGAGCCCGCCTTCACGCCGCTGAAGAATGACTGACCGCGCCGTCCGCGCGCCGGATATCGGGCTGGCGAACTGGCTGCGCCTGCGGGCCGAGCGGACGCCCTCCCGCAGGGCGATCAGCTTCGAGGGCAAAACGCTGACTTATGCGGCGCTCCAGCGCCGCATCGAGTGCGTCGCCAGCCGCCTTGCCGGCCTCGGCGTGCAGAAGGGCGATCGCGTCGCCTATCTGGGCCTGAACCATCCCGACTTTCTCGCCAGCCTGTTTGCCTGCGCCCGCCTCGGCGCGATCTTCGTGCCGCTGAACTGCCGGCTCGGCCCGGTCGAGATCGCCGACATCATCGACGATTGCGGCGCGTACGTCCTGATCGCCGACCCGGCCCATGCGCCGCTGGCCGAAGGGATGCGCGACCGGATCGGCGGCGTCGGCCACCTCGTCTGCCTTGCGCCGCGGGAGGGCTGGACGACGTTCGAGGACGAAGTGTCTGCGCCCGTCGCGCCGCAGGTGCCCGCGGACCCGGACGACTGCGTGCTGATCCTCTACACCTCGGGCACCACCGGCCGGGCGAAGGGCGTCATGCTCAGCCACGGCAACATCTGGTGGAACAACGTCAACTCGCTCCACGACTACGACGTGCGCCAGGGCGACAGGGTGCTGATGGTCGCGCCGCTCTTCCATATCGGCGGGCTCAACGTCGTCACGCTGCTGTCGCTGCAGAAGGGGGCGGAGATCGTCCTCCACGCCGGCTTCGACGCCGGGGCGAGCCTCGACGCGATCGAGGCGCACGGCATCACGCTCATGTTCGGCGTGCCGTCGATCTACCAGTTCGTCGCCGCGCATCCGCGGTTCGGCACCGCCGACCTGTCCAGCCTGCGCGTGCTGATGTGCGGCGGCGCGCCGCTTCCCCTGCCGCTGATCCGCGCATGGGAGGAACGCGGCATCGCCATCCACCAGGGATACGGCATGACGGAGGCGTCGCCCCTCGTCACCTACCTGCCGGCGGAGCATGCGCGGGAGAAGGCCGGCTCGGCCGGTATCGCCGCGCTTTACACCGAGATGCGGTTGGTCGACCGCGAGGGAAAGGTGGTGAGCGGCCCCGGCGTGCCGGGCGAGGTCGAGGTGCGCGGCCCCAACGTGTTCCGCGGCTACTGGAACCGGCCGGAGGAGACGGCCGCCGCGTTCCGTGACGGCGGCTGGTTCGCCACCGGCGACGTGGCCTTCCTCGACGGGGACGGCTTCCTGACGATCAGCGACCGCGTCAAGGACATTATCATCAGCGGCGGCGAGAACATCGCGCCGGCCGAGGTCGAGAGCGCACTGCTCGGCCATCCCAACGTCGCCGACGTCGCCGTCGTCGGCGTGCCGGACCCGCAATGGGGCGAGGCGGTGAAGGCCGTGATCGTCGCTCGCGGCGAAGCGCCGACGCTGGAGGAGCTGCGGTCCCACGCAGCAAGCCTGCTGGCGCGCTACAAGCTGCCGCGCGTGCTGGAGGTGGTCGACGTCCTGCCGCGCAACGCGCTCGGCAAGGTGCTGAAGTACGAGCTGCGCCGCCGGCATCGCGGAGACGCCGGATCGTGACCCGCGAAAGCGCGCTCCGGCCGCGGCCGGCGGCAATCCCCTAGGAGCATCATGTCCACCGACCTTTCTGCGCGCATCGACACGGAGGACGGAACGGTCGCCGTCCGCACCGGCGGAACCGCCATCCTGCGCATCGAGGAGATCTACGGCCCCGGCTTCCGCGCCTCGGCGCTGTTCCCGGCCTTCGACGCCGCGATCTTCGCCGACCATCCCGAGCTCGAGCGGGACTGGGGCTACGACCGCGCGAGCTCCCGGCCGATGGCGGGAATCCAGACTTTCGTCTTCCGCCATCGCGGCAAGCTCGTCCTGGTCGATACCGGCGCAGGCAACGCCAAGCCGCGCGCGCCGGAATTTCCCGGGTTCGACATGCTCGACACGCCGTTCCTGCAACGGCTGCGCGCCGCGGGCATCGAGCCGACGGAGGTGGATTTCGTGTTCTGCACGCATCTCCACGTCGATCACGTCGGCTGGAACACGCATCTTGCCGGCGGTGCGTGGCGGGCGACCTTTCCCCGCGCGCGCCACCTCGTCGGGCGCGGCGAGTTCGCCCACTGGTCCGAGGGCGGGGCAGGGCTCGCCTTCATGCCGCTCGGCCGGCGCGTGATGGAGGACAGCGTGCTGCCGCTGGTGGAGGCGGGGCTGGTCGACTTCGTCGAGCCGGGCGACGAGATCCTGCCGGGGCTGCGCGTCGGCGCGATCCCCGGCCACACCGCGCACCAGCTTTCGCTCACCGTCGAGACCGGCGAGCGGCCGGTCGTGTTCGCGGCCGACGCCTTCCACCAGCCGCTGCAGATCTTCCGGCCGGAATGGAGCACCCGCTACTGCGAGGCGCCGGAGCAGTCCTCGGCGACCCGTCACGCCTTGCTGGAAAGCTGTGCCGCGACCGGCGCGGTGCTGGTTCCCGCCCATTTCGGGCGGCCCTACGCCTGCACGGTCGAGCGTTCGGCCGGGCGGTTCGCGATCGGGCTGCCGCCGGTCTGACGACGGGTTTATTTGCTTCCCGCGTTCAGGCCTCCTTGAGCGCGGCGGCCGCGCCGCCCTTCTCCTCGTCTTCGAGCACGCGGCGCAGAAGCTTGCCCGCGGCGCTGCGCGGAAGCTCGCCGCGCAGCTCCAGCGCGGTCGGCAGCTCGTAGCGGCCGACGCGCTCGGCGAGGAACGCCCTCAGCGCCTCCAGCGTCAGCGGCGCGGTTCCGGGCTTCATGGTGACGAACGCCTTGACCGTCTGCCCGCGATAGTCGTCGGGCACGCCGATCACCAGCACCTCGGCGACGTCGGGATGCTCGTAGATCGCGTTCTCGACATTGTTCGGGTAGATGTTGAAGCCGCCCGATATGATCAGGCTCTTCTTACGGTCGACGAGATAATAGAGGCCGTTCTCGTCGCGATAGCCGATGTCGCCGGTGAGGAAGAAGCCGTCGACGAACGAGGCCGCGTTCTCCTCCGGCCGGTTCCAATAGCCGCGGCAGACATTGGGCCCGCGGATCCGCAGCTCGCCGGTCTCGTTGTCGCCCAGCACGCGCGTGGGGTCGTCGAGCGCCACGACGTCGAGCTCGATGCCCGGCTGCGGCACGCCGATGATGCCGGGCTTCATCTGCGCTGCCTGCGGGATGTGCGTCCCGACGGGCGCGGCTTCGGTCAGACCCCAGCCGCCGAGCAGCTTGCGCCCGACCATGCGCTCGATCCGCTGCGCGATCTCGCCGGGCAGCGGCGCGCCGCCGGAGATGCAGAACCGCAGCGACGAGAAATCGCGGCGCTCGGCGCCGGGATGCCCGGCAAGCGCGATCCACATCGTCGGCACGCCCGGAAACACCGTCAGCCGCTCACGCTCGATCTGGGCGATCACCGTTTCGGCGTCGAAGCGCTGGTGCAGGAAGACGCGGCAGCCCTCGCGGAACTGGCGCAGCAGCAGGAACAGCATGGCATAGGAGTGGAAAAGCGGCAGCACGCCGAGGACGCGTTCCTCGCCGGGCTTTTCCGCGATCACGTCCTTCCAGTGGACGGCGATATCGATGGCGGCCGTCAGGTTGCCGTGCGTCAGCATCGCGGCCTTGGGATTGCCGGTCGTGCCGCCGGTGTACTGGAGCACGGCGATGTCGTCGGTGGAGAGCGCCGGCCACGCCTCCGGCCGGGGCGCGTCGAGAAGCGCCTCGATCGGCTGGAAGCGGCCGTCGTCGGGCAGCGGTGCGGCTTCGGCGTCGGTCGCACCCCAGCGCCGCTCGCCGGCGACCCATATCCGGTCGAGGTCCTGCGTGGCGGCGATGGCGGCGCAGTTGGCCAGCATCGCCGCCTGGTCGACGGTGATGACGACGCGCGCGCCGGTGTCGGAGAGCTTGAACCGCAGCTCGCGCGGCGCGTCCATCGGGCTCAGGCTGACGAGCCGCGCGCCGATCCGCATCAGCGCGTAGAAGACGATGTAGTAGGAGGCGGTGTTCGGCAGGTAGACCCCGACCGGATCGCCCTTGCCGATGCCGGCGCGCAGCAGGCCGGCCGCGAGGCCGAGCGACTCCTCGCGGATGTCGCGGAAGGAGAGACTGTGGCCGCG
>JAEZXF010000032.1 GCA_023419995.1 Pseudomonadota bacterium
CGGTCCGGTCAGCAGCCAGATCGCGCCCTGCCTGCCGCCGTCCTCCGGCGACAGGTCGCAGTCGTTGGCGACGAAGGGGTCGGCGAGCTGGCGGCGCAGCGCCTGCTCCACCACCGGGTGGCGGCCGCCCTCGACCCGGAAGGCGAGCGAGCCGTCCACAGCCGGCCGGCAATAGTTCTCCGCCGCCGCCAGCACGGCCAGCCCCGCCGCGACGTCGAGCGCCGCCAGCGCGGCGGCGGCGGCGCGGATGGCGTCCGCATGCGACACGACCTCGGCCTGCAGCGCGTCGAACACCGAAAGCTCGATCTGCAGCGCCCGGTCGGCGGCGTTGGCGATCTTCGTCTCCAGCCCGGCCAGCTCGGTCGTGGTGAAGCGCATCGCGTTGGCCATAGTCTGGCGGTGGATGAACCGCGCCTTGGCCGCGTCGGACCCGGTCATGGTGTCGGCGTGGTTGGCCGTCACCTCGATGTAGTAGCCGAGCACGTTGTTGTGCCGGATCTTGAGCGAGCGGATGCCGGTCTCGTCGACCAGGTCGCGCTCCATGCCGGCGATGACCCGGCGCGACTGGTCGCGCAAGGCCCGCATCTCGTCGAGCTCGGCGTGGTAGCCGGCGCGGGTGAAGCCGCCGTCGCGCTTCATCAGCGGCAGCTCGTCGGCGAGCGCGCGGTCGAGGTGTTCGGCGAGCGGGGCCGGCAGGCCGGCGAGCGCGCCGCACGCGGCCCTGATCTCCTCCGGCAGCATGGCCGTCGCCAGGATCTCCTGCGCCTGGCGCGCGGCGTCGAGTCCGGCGCGCAGGGCGCCGAGGTCGCGCGGGCCGCCCCGGTTGAGGGCCAGCCGCGACAGCGCCCGCACCATGTCGGGGGCGGTCTTGAGGATGGCGCGCAGGCCCTGCGTCAGGCGCGTCTCGCCGATCAGGAACGAGACGGCGTCGAGCCGGGCGTTGATGGTGGCGGCGTCGGTCAGCGGCGCGGTCAGCCGCTCGGCCATCAGCCGCGCGCCGCCGCCCGTCACCGTGCGGTCGATGGCCTTGAGCAGCGAGCCGTCGCGGCTGCCCGACAAGGTGCGCACGAGCTCGAGGTTGGCGCGGGTGGCGGCGTCGATGAACAGCGCCGCGCCCGTCTCCTCGCGCTCGGGCCGGGCGAGCGGCGGCCGCTCGGAAAGCTGCGTCTTCTCGACATAGGCGACGGCACCGGAAATGGCCGACAGCTCGGCCCGGCTGAACTGGCCGAAGCTGTCGGGCGTCGCCACCGCGAAGAAGCGGGCGATGCGGCCGGGCGCGGCCGCGGAATCGAACAGCGTCGCCGGCTGCGGGCTCGCCGTGCGGCCGAGCACGTCGAACAGGGCTTTCAGCTCCGGATCGCGGAAGGCCGGCTCGGCGACGATCAGCTCGCGCGGGTCGACGCGCAGGATGTCGGCGAGCAGCCGGTCTGCGGCCGACTCGGCGACCCTGAACACGCCGGTCGAGATGTCGATCCAGGCGAGCGCGTAGGCGTGGTCCTGCGGCCCCTTCACGCGGCCGAGCGCCATCAGGTAGCTGGCCTCGCCCGGCGCGAGCAGCTTCTCCTCGGTGATGGTGCCGGGCGTGACGAGGCGCACTACGTCGCGGCGCACCACCGCCTTGTAGCCGCGCTTCTTCGCCTCGGCGGGATCCTCCATCTGCTCGCAGACGGCGACGCGGAAGCCCTGCGCGATCAGCTTCTCGAGATAGTCGTCGGCCGCGTGCACCGGCACGCCGCACATCGGGATGTCGTCGCCCTGGTGCTTGCCGCGCTTGGTCAGCGCGATGCCGAGCGCCCGGCTCGCCAGCTCGGCGTCGTGGAAGAACAGCTCGTAGAAGTCGCCCATGCGGTAGAACAGGAGCGAGTCCGGGTTCGCCGCCTTGATCTCGATATACTGCTCCATCATCGGCGTCGCGCCGGCCGCGTTCAGCGTCGGCGGCGCTGCCGGGGCGGTGTCGTCGCTCGGGTGCGCAAGGTGGTTCAAGGACGGCGGGCCTTCTGGCGAAAAGCGGTTTTCCTGCTTGGCGTTTTGCGGCGGCCAAGTGTAGCCTTAATCGAGGCGCTTCGGCAAAACTCCACAGAAACGCGCCGCCGGGGAAGGATACGGACACCGACATGCCGCTGAAAGACAGGAACGCGGAGGCAGGGCCTTCCGTGAGCGCCCAGGAAGCACTCGATTTTCATGCCGCCGGCCGTCCCGGCAAGCTCGAGATCAGCCCGACCAAGCCGATGACCACCCAGCGCGACCTGTCGCTGGCCTATTCTCCCGGCGTCGCCGCGCCCGTCAAGGCGATCGCCGAGGATCCGAGCCGCGCCTTCGACTACACGACGCGCGGCAACCTCGTCGCCGTCATCTCCAACGGCACCGCCATCCTCGGCCTCGGCGATCTCGGCGCGCTGGCCTCGAAGCCGGTGATGGAAGGCAAGGCCGTCCTGTTCAAGCGCTTCGCCGACGTCGATGCCATCGACCTCGAGGTCGACACCAGGGATGCCGACGAGTTCATCAACTGCGTGCGCTTCCTCGGCCCCTCCTTCGGCGGCATCAACCTCGAGGACATCAAGGCGCCCGAGTGCTTCATCATCGAGAGCCGCCTGCGCGAGCTGATGGACATCCCCGTCTTCCACGACGACCAGCACGGCACGGCGATCATCGCCGCCGCCGGCCTCGTCAACGCGCTGGAGATCACCGGCCGCGACATGAAGACGGCGAAGCTGGTCTGCAACGGCGCCGGTTCGGCCGGCATCGCCTGCATCGAACTGGTCAAGGCGATGGGCTTCACGCCGGGCAACGTCATCCTGTGCGACACCAAGGGCGTGGTCTGGAAGGGCCGCGCCGAGGGCATGAACCAGTGGAAGTCGGCGCACGCGGTCGAGACCGACAAGCGCACGCTGGCGGACGCCATGGACGGGGCCGACATCGTCTTCGGCGTCTCCGCCAAGGGCGCGTTCACCACGGCCATGATCCAGTCGATGGCCAAGAACCCGATCATCTTCGCCATGGCCAATCCCGATCCCGAGATCACGCCCGAGGAAGTGGCCGAGATCCGCACCGACGCCATCATGGCCACCGGGCGCTCGGACTATCCCAACCAGGGCAACAACGTCCTCGGCTTCCCCTATATCTTCCGCGGCGCGCTCGACGTTCGCGCCACCACCATCAACGACGCCATGAAGGTGGCGGCGGTGAAGGCGCTGGCCGCGCTGGCGCGCGAGGACGTGCCCGACGACGTCGCCGCCGCCTACCAGGGCAACCGGCCGAAGTTCGGTCCCAACTACATCATCCCGGTGCCGTTCGACCCGCGGCTGATCTCGTCGATCCCGCCGGCGGTGGCGCTGGCGGCGATGGATTCGGGCGTCGCCGGCCGGCCCATCCTCGACATGGAGAAGTACCGGCAGGAGCTCTCGGCGCGGCGCGATCCCATCGCCTCGACGCTCCAGCGCATCTACGACCGGGTGCGCCGCCAGCCCAAGCGCGTCGTCTTCGCCGAGGGCGAGGAGGAGCAGGTGATGCGCGCCGCCGTCTCCTACGTCAACCAGAAGCTCGGCACCGCCATCCTGATCGGCCGCGACGACGTGATCCGCGAGAATGCGAGGAACGCCGGCGTCGACCTCAACCGGCCGGGCATCGAGCTGGTCAACGCCCGGCTGTCGCGCCGCAACGGCGTCTATGCCGACTATCTCTACGAGCGGATGCAGCGCAAGGGCTACCTGCTGCGCGACTGCCAGCGCCTGATCAACAACGACCGCAACCACTTCGCCGCCTGCATGGTGGCGCTGGGCGACGCCGACGCGGTGGTGACCGGCGTGACGCGCAACTACTCGACCGCGCTGCAGGACGTGCGCCGCATCATCGACGCCAAGCCCGGCCACCGGGTGATCGGCGCGTCGATCGCGCTGGCGCGCGGCCGCACCGTCATCGTCGCCGACACGGCCGTCCACGACATGCCGGATTCGGTCGAGATCGCCGACATCGCCGAGGAGGCGGCGGGCTTCGCCCGGCGCATGGGCTACGAGCCGCGCGTGGCGCTTCTCGCCTATTCGACCTTCGGCCACCCGCAGGGCGAGCGTTCGGAGCGCGTGCAGGAGGCGGTGCGCATCCTCGACAAGCGCCGCGTCGATTTCGAGTACGACGGCGAGATGGCGGCCGACGTGGCGCTGAACCCGACCCTGATGCGGCAGTACCCGTTCTGCCGCCTCTCCGGCCCGGCCAACGTGCTGATCATGCCGGCCTACCACTCGGCCTCGATCGCCACCAAGATGCTGCAGGAGCTCGGCGGCTCGACCGTGATCGGCCCGCTGCTCGTCGGTCTGAACAAGCCGGTGCAGATCGTGCCGCTCAACGCCAAGGATTCCGACATCGTCAACATGGC
>JAEZXF010000459.1 GCA_023419995.1 Pseudomonadota bacterium
CGGCATCGTCTCCTTCGCCCACACCATGTGCTTCGGGCTCGGCGCCTACGGCGCCGCGATCGCGCTGAAGACGATGGGGCCGGGCTTCGATGCCATCCTGTTCGGCGGCTCGCTCGGCGTGCTGGCGGCGATCATGCTCGCCGTCCTGATAGGGCTGCTCTCGCTCCGGGTGAAGGCGATCTTCTTCGCCATGGTCACGCTGGCCGCCGCCTCGGTGATGATGGTGCTGGCGAGCCAGCTCTCCGAGTTCACCGGCGGCGAGGACGGCATGACCTTCACCGTCCCGCGCCTGTTCTCGCCGGCCCAGGCGCTGGTGACGGGCGAGGACGGCAAGGCGCTGCGCCTGTTCGGCGTCGCGCTGAACGGCCGCGTCGCGCACTACTACTTCGTGTTCCTGTCGTCCTTCCTGCTGTTCCTCGTCATGCTGCGCATCGTCGCTTCGCCGCTCGGCACGGTGCTGGAGGCGATCCGCGAGAACGAGATGCGCGCCGAGGCCATCGGCTACCGCGTCGTCGCCTACCGCACCGCCATCTTCTGCATCGCCGCGGTCATCGCCGCCTGCGCCGGCATCCTGCGCGCCGTGTGGCTGAAATATACCGGGCCGGACGTGGTGCTGTCCTTCGACATCATGCTCGACATCCTGCTGATGGTGGTCATCGGCGGCATGGGCACGCTCTACGGCGCGGTGATCGGCGTCGCGGTGATGACCCTCGCCCAGTACTATCTCAAGGACGTGATGGCGCTCGGCGCGTCCGCGGCCGCCGACGTGCCGTTCCTGCCCGAGCTGCTCAATCCCGACCGCTGGCTGCTCTGGCTCGGCGTGGTCTTCATCCTTCTGGTCTACTTCTTCCCGGCGGGCATCGCCGGCACTCTGATGGGAAAGGGCGGACATAAATGACGACGCCGGTCTCCACCCCCCGTTCCACCTATGTCGAGGCCGAGGGCTTCGAGGTCCACGTCACCGAATGGGGCGACCCGAAGAACCCGGCGCTGGTCATGTGGCACGGCCTGGCCCGCACCGGCCGCGACTTCGACGAGGCGGCTGAAGCGCTGTCCGACAGCTACTTCGTGCTCTGCCCGGACACGCTGGGGCGCGGCCTGTCGAGCTGGGCCCGCGACTATCGCGCCGACTACTCCTACGCCACCTTCGGCCGCATCGCGGAGGGCATCCTCGCCCGCCACGGCATCGACAGGCTGCGCTGGGTCGGCACCTCGATGGGCGGGCTGATCGGCGTGACGCTGGCGGCGGGCCCGCTCAAGGGCCGCATCACCCATCTCGTCATCAACGACATCGGCCCCGACATCCCCGCCGCCGGGGCCGAGCGCATCGCCTCCTATGTCGGCACGCCGCCGGTCTACGACACGGTGGCCGAGCTGGAGACCTGGCTGCGGGCGAACTACGCGCCGTTCGGCGACAACACCGACGCCTTCTGGCGGCGCATGGCCGACACCTCGGCCCGGCGCACCGACGACGGCCGCGTCACCGTGCACTACGACCCGCACATCGTCTCGCAGTTCACCCACCACAAGGCCGATCTCGACGTCTGGGACGCCTACGACGCGGTCGAGGCGAAGACGCTGCTGATCCGCGGCGAGACCTCCGACGTGCTCGCGGCGGCGGTGGCCGAGGAGATGACGCGGCGCGGGCCGCGCCCAAGGCTGCACGTCGTCTCGGGCTGCGGCCATGCCCCGACCCTGGCCGACGCCGCCCAGATCGCGCTGGTGCGGGAATTCCTCGCCGGATAGGAGGCATCCGGCCGCACCGGCATCGTCACGACGCCTCGTCGCCGGCCTCCCTTTCGGCCCGGTCGATCTCGCCGAGCAGGGCCGCGAACCTGTCGGGCAACGCCCGGTCGGGCGCGAAGGCGGGCAGCCGGACCAGATGCCGCTGGTTGATCGGCCTGCCGATCTCCCTGCGGATCAGATCTGACAGCGGGCTCTCGTCCTTCCGGTTGTCGTTCATCGCGCACATCGTCTTGCCGTTCGTTTAACCCGCGGATTCGTTGCGTTCGCAGGAGAAAACCGGCCAGCACGGCGAAAGGTTCCCATGCCGGGCCCCTGCCGTGCCGCGACCGCGAAACAGAGTATAATTTTAGTTAAAATTGAATCGTCGGGCCCGGCGGCCTACCAGCCCATCGCGCTGCGCGGCAGGTGGATGTTCGGGTGGCGGCCGCGCAAGGCGTCGTCCACCGCCCGCGGCACGTGGCGGGGAAAATGGCTCGCCAGGATGTGCCGCTTCCGCGCCACCGCGCGCTGGAGGATGCCGGGCTGGCCGGCATCGAGCCATTCGCTGACGCCGAGCCGGTCGGCGATGGCGGGATAGCGCCCGGCGCCCGGAACCGCCGCGGGCAGATCGCAGCCGAGATAGTGTCCCGGCCCCTCGAGGCAGACGCGGGCGATCGCCTCGACCGACAGGGTGTCCTCCGTCACTTCGATGCCGTCGATGCAGGCGAGGCACTGGCCGATCATGTCGTTGTCGATGATCAGGCTCTCGAGGCAGAACCCGCCGAGCGAGGCATGCATGCCGGCCGCCTCGTAGACGAGGGTGAGGCCGGCCAGCCCCGCCATCGCCTCGGTGATCCCCTTCTCGTAGCCCGACTGCGCATCCGGCAGCTTGGCGTCGGCCATGCCGGCGAGCGAGCCGCCCGGCAGGTCGTACCACAGCGCCATCTGCGCGCAGGCCGCGGTCAGGAGCGCCTGCTCGGCCGAGCCGCCCGCCATCGCCCGGCTGCGCGGGTCGCAGGCGAAGGGGAAGAGGCCGAGGATCGCCGGGTGCCCCGGCTTCAGCGCGTTGACGTAGACCAGTCCGGCCAGGACCTCGGCCACCGCCTGCACCAGGGCGCCGGCGAGCGCCGGCGGCGCGCCGGTGCCGGCCTGCCCGGCCGAGATCAGCAGCACCGGCAGGCCGCCCTCGACGCAGGCTTCGAGCACGCCGCAGGCATTGGCCGCGAACTTGAGCGGCGAGGCGACCAGCGGATTGGAGTTGGAGACGAACGGCCGGGCGCGGAACGCCTTCTCGCCGCCGGCCAGCGCATGGAGGACGTCGAGCGCGGGCGCGACGTTCTCCGGTACGGTAAACGAGGTGCCGACATGCTTGGTGGTTCCCGCAACGCAGGCATAGAGCGTGTTGAGGTCGAGGTCGGCGGGGTCCACCATGTCGCGCGCCACCATCGGCCGCTGGAAGAAGCGGATGTTGTCCATCGTGTCGACGATGCGCGCCGCGTCGTAGATGTCGCCCAGCCGCGACTCCCGGTACTCGCCGGTCTCGGCGTCGACGAAATGCACGGCCGCGCCGGCGGTGCCGAAATGGACGCGTCCGCCCTGCAGGGCGATGTCGTGCCGGGCGTCCTGCCCGTGGAGGGTGAAGCGCCGCGCCGCGCCCGCGATGGTGTCGAGCACGAGGCCGCGCGGGAAGCGGATGCGCCCGTCTTCGGCCTGCCTCGCCCCGGCGCGCCGCAGCGCCTCGGCGCAGGAGGCGGGCGGGCTGGCGAGCCCGACCGTTTCCAGAAGGGAGAGGGCGGCTTCGTGGATGCGGCCCGCATCCGCATCCGAAAGCGGCCTGTAGCGGCCGCCGCCATGGATGGCGGGCAGATCCTTTTCCCCGGCGGTCGGCGGCATGGCCTCGGCTCCGCGATGATGGAGGCCGACTATGAAGCCGCCGCCGCCGGCCGGGTTGAGCCAGAATTTTCGGCGACGGTAAGCCAGCCCCTGCGGAAGCTCACGCGGCGGCCGGCCGCCTGCCCGCCGCCGTCGCCAGCTCGCGGATGCCCGGCTCGATATGCTGGAGCGCGATCGAGGAGATGCCGAGCCGCAGGAAGCGCGAATGCCGCTCGGGCCGGTCGAAGAAGCGCGCGCCCGGCTCGATCAGCACGCCGCGCGCCGCGGCCGCATGCGCCAGGGCCTGCGTGTCGACGCCCGGCGGTCCTTCGAGCCACAGCGAGGTGCCGCCCGGCGTGACCGGCGAGCGCCACTCGGGCAGGAAGGTGTCCACCGCCTGCGCCAGCCGCCGTCGCCGCTCGGTGAAGGCGGAGGAGAGCTTGCGCACCAGCGCCTCGTGATGGCCGAGCGACAGGAACAGCGCCACGGCGCGCTGGTTGTTGGCCGGCGGGTGGCGCAGCATGAAGCGGCGCAGCGCCCTCAGCTCCGCGATCAGCCCGGCGGGGGCGACGATGTAGCCGAGCCTCAGCCCCGGCGCGAGCGTCTTCGACAGCGAGCCGACATAGACGACGCGGCCCGAGCGGTCGATGCCGCGCAGCGCCTGCGGCGGCGCGTCGTCCACGAGCTGCGCGTCGTAGCCGTCCTCGATGATGATGCGGTCGTGCTTCTCGGCGTCGGCGAGCAGGTGGTTGCGCCGGTCCTCCGATAGCGGCGCCATGGTCGGGCAATGATGGCTAGGCGTGACGAAGACGAAGCCGCAGTCGGCGGGAATGGCCTCGGGGTCGATGCCGTCGCGGTCGACCGGCCCCGGCCCGACCTCGGCGCCGGCGAGCCGGAAGATCGAGCGCGCGTCGGGGTAGCCCGGCTCCTCCATCGCGACGCGGGTGCCGCGCCCCATCAGCAGCGTCGCCAGCATGTAGAGCGCGTTCTGGGCGCCGAGCGTGACGATGATCTCGTCCGGGTTGGCGAAGATGCCGCGCCGCGGCAGGAGCCGCGCCTGGATCTGCTCGATCAGCAGCGGGTCGTCGCGGTCGACCATGTCGGCCGCCCAGTTGCGGATCTCGAGCACGGCCAGCGCCATGCGGTTGCACTCGCGCCACTCGGCGGTCGGGAACAGCGCCGGGTCGAACTGGCCGTAGACGAACGGGTAGGACGACTTGATCCAGTTCTCCTGCTTGCTCGGCTCGGGCATCTCGGAGGCGGCGATCCGCCGCCGCGCCTTCCAGTCGATCGAGGCCTGCGCCGCCTGGCCGGCATCGCGCATGCGGCCGGGCGCGGTCAGCACCTCGGGATTGACGAAATGGCCGCGCCGCTCCTTGGCGATGAGGAAGCCCTGGTCGACGAGCTGCTGGAAGGCCAGCACCACCGTGCCGCGCGCCACGCCGAGCTTTTCCGCGAGGATCCGGCAGGAGGGCAGCGGCATCGACGCCGCGATCTGCCGGTCGAGGATCGCCGCCACGATCGCCTGGCGAATCTGCGCCTGGAGCGTCTGGCCGGAATCGGCCGAGATGCGGAACAGGCCGGACCATATGGCTGGATCGGTGCGTGCGGACATGGGCTCTCTCCCGGCGACCACGGCAGCATCGCCACTGGTCCAGCGACATTCAAGACTGGTCTAACGATTTGCGCCAATGAAATAAATTGATCGTACCAATTTATGCCACTGATTGATCCGTGCTTGGGCCATGAAACCGGGGCGGCTGCGGCAGGGCCGCTGCGACGATGCGATGGGGTTTCCAATCGCCGCGCGCCTGCTAGTCTCCGCGCCGCAACCCAACCGCCACGCCCGGAGGTGGAGATGGACCGCCCGCAATTCGACCAGGCCCTTGCCGCGCTCGACCGGCACCATCGCACGCGGCCGCCGCTCGTCCTGCGCGAGGCCTTCGCGGCCGATCCCGCGCGCTTCGGGCGCTTCTCGCTCGGGCTCGACGACCTGCTGCTCGACTTCTCGAAATGCGCGCTCGACGAGGAGACGGTGGCGCTCCTCGAAGGCCTCGCCGTCGCGGCCGGGGTCGAGGAGCGGCGCGCGGCGATGTTCGCCGGCCGGCGCATCAACGCCACCGAGGACCGCGCCGTGCTCCACGTCGCGCTGCGCGACCTGTCCGGCCGCCCGGCCATTGTCGACGGCCACGACGTGTCGCCTGACGTGCAGGCCGTGCTCGCGGCGATGGCCGCGTTCAGCGACGGCATTCGCTCGGGCGCGATCACCGGCGCGACCGGGGCGAGGATCACCGACGTGGTCAACATCGGCATCGGCGGCTCCGACCTCGGCCCGGCCATGGCGACGCTGGCGCTCGCGCCCTACCACGACGGGCCGCGCGCCCATTTCGTCTCCAACGTCGACGGCGCCCACATCGCCGACACGCTGAAGGGGCTGGAGGCCGGGACGACGCTGTTCATCGTCGCCTCCAAGACCTTCACCACGATCGAGACCATGACCAACGCGCAGACGGCGCGGGCGTGGCTCGCCGGGCGGCTGGGCGAGGCGGCGGTGCCGGCGCATTTCTGCGCCGTCTCCACGGCGCTGGACAAGGCCGCGGCCTTCGGCATCCCGGAAGACAGGGTGTTCGGCTTCTGGGACTGGGTCGGCGGCCGCTACTCGCTGTGGTCGGCGATCGGCCTGCCGATCATGCTCGCGGTGGGCCCCGCCCGCTTCCGCGAGCTTCTCGCCGGCGCGCACGCGATGGACCGGCATTTCGCCGAGGCGCCGCTGCGGCGGAACCTGCCGGCGATGCTCGGCCTCGTCAGCTTCTTCCACCGCGTGGTCTGCGGCTACCCGACGCGCGCCGTCATCCCCTACGACCAGCGGCTCGCCCGCCTGCCGGCCTATCTCCAGCAGCTCGACATGGAATCGAACGGCAAGCGCGTCACGCTCGACGGCGCGCCGGTGGCGACGCCCACCGGGCCGGTGGTGTGGGGCGAGCCCGGCACCAACGGCCAGCACGCCTTCTTCCAGCTCCTGCACCAGGGCACCGACGTGGTGCCGGTCGAGTTCATCGTCGCGGCGCAAGGCCACGAGCCGGCGCTCGCCCATCATCACGACCTCCTCGTCGCCAACTGCCTCGCCCAGTCCGAGGCGCTGATGAAGGGCCGCCCGCTTGAGGAGGCGCGGACGCAGATGCTGGCGAAGGGGATCGCGTCCGACGAGGTGGAGCGGATCGCGCCGCACCGCGTCTTCCCCGGCAACCGGCCGTCGCTGACGCTGATGTACCGCAGGCTCGATCCCTTCGCCCTCGGGCGGCTGGTCGCGCTCTACGAGCACCGCGTCTTCGTCGAGGCGCAGCTTTTCGGCATCAACGCCTTCGACCAGTGGGGCGTCGAGCTCGGCAAGGAGCTGGCCACCGGTCTTCTGCCCGTCGTCGAGGGCCGGCAGGATGCCGGCGGCCGGGACGGCTCGACAGCCGGCCTCGTCCGGCATATGCGCAGCCTTCGGACGAAGGAGTAGGAACCATGGCGGACATTCGGGGCATCCTGTTCGACAAGGACGGAACGCTGGTCGATTTCCAGGCGACCTGGCACGCGATCGGCGATTTGATGGCCCTTGAGGCCGCAGGCGGCGATCGCGCTCGCGCCGACGAGCTGATGGCGCGCGCCGGCTACGAC
>JAEZXF010000049.1 GCA_023419995.1 Pseudomonadota bacterium
CCCAGGACGAGGCCCGCACTCCGCTAATTTACGCCGCGAGTTGTGCCAAATGTTCTGACGACGGACAGAGCGAGGGGAGTTTGATGTCGTGCTGACCGAGGCTTTCGACCGGCTCGCACGCGACACCGCCGACAGTCTGTTCGTTCTCAAACGCCTCGATTTTCTCGGCGTTAAGCTCGTCTCTGTAAACCAAGGCCAAGCGGAGACGGTCAACCTCGTGATCCACGGCCTTATGGGGCAACTACAGCGAGAAGAAGGTGCGAGGAAGGTTCGCCGAGGCATGGCAGGGGTGGTCAGAGAGGGTCGAAATCCCGGTGGTCGTCCCTACGGATACAGGCCCACTGTCGGACAGGTGGGGCATCTGGAGATCGTGGAGGACGAGGCTGTCGTTGTTCGCCGCATCTATGAGGAGTTTCTTTCTGGACGCTCCTCCCGGACCATTGCCCGAGGTCTCAATCAGGATGGGGTGCCGCCGCCGCGCGGTAATGTATGGAATGCCTCTACGATCCACGGCAATGCCAAGCGCGGCATCGGCATTCTGAACAACTCCCTCTACGGTGGACGGCGGACATGGAACCGGCTGCGGATGGAGAAGCACCCCGATACCGGGAAGCGCGTGTCGCGTGAAAACCCTTTGGACCAGCGGCAGGAGGTCGAGGTTCCCGAGCTTCGTATTCTTGACGAAGGTGTATTCGAGGCGGCGCAGATTGCTCGTGCTGCTGCGAGGAAGCCGAGACCAGAAATGTATCGTAGGCCCAAGCGAATGCTGTCTGGCCTCCTGCGCTGCGGAGTGTGTGGGGCGGGAATGTCCGTGACCGGGAAAGACAAGTCCGGCAGGGTCCGTATCAGATGCTCGGCAGCGCGAGAAAGTGGCACTTGCCCGGACCCGAAGTCCTGTTACCTCGACAGCGTGGAGGAGTTGGTGGTCGGCTCCCTGCTTGAAGAGCTTCGTGAGCCGCGCAAGGTCACTTTGTTCATCGAGACCTATGTGGCCGAACGCAAGCGTCTGGTCGCATCGTCACAGCGCCGTCGATCTACGCTGGGAGCCAAGCTCGCACGGGTCGAGCGAGAAATAGGTCGCATCGTCGGTTTCGTGGGGAAGGGCATCCTGTCCGAGGAGGAGGTCCAGCAGCAGCTTCCCCCGCTCCGCCTAGAGAAGCAGCAGCTACAGCAGGAACTCGACAGCGTTCCGAACGAAGTTGAGACCGTTGTGCTTCACGACCGTGCGCTGGCACAGTTCGAGGTCAAGCTCGCTCGCCTGCGGGACGAACTCCAGCGCGGGATTGACGACGGTAATAGCGAGGGAGCGAACGCCCTTCGCGAACTGGTGGATTGCGTCGTAGTCTACCCCGACCGCCAAGGTGGGATGAGCATCAACATTCGCGGGAAACTAGATGCTCTGGTAGGAGCGAGAGGCTTCGGAAACCTCGGTGTTGTTAACGGTGGTAGCGGAGGAGGGATTCGAACCCCCGACACAAGGATTATGATTCCTCTGCTCTAACCGACTGAGCTACTCCGCCCCGGTGGCAGCGCCCGTGTTGCCGGCTGATGGTTCGCCGGCCGAGGCGGTCGCCAAGGTCGGGCGGATATAAGGGGGCGCCGACCGGCCTGTCAAGCGCGGGCGCGCCCTGCAACCGCGTCTTTCTAAACCTGTTTTTCATCCCCACCGGGGTTGAGTTCGGCCCGGCGCACGATTATGTCTCGGGCACCAGGTCTTTCGGTCAAACAATTCATGAAACCGCGTATCGCCGTCCTTGGATGCGGCTATTGGGGCTCGAACCACATCCGCACTCTCAGGTCCCTGGGCGCGCTCCACGCCGTTTCGGACGCCAATGCCGCGCGCGCCGAAGGCTTCGCCAGCGAGCAGGAATGCCTCGCCATCGCGCCCGACGACCTCTTCGGCTGCGACGAGGTCGACGCCATCGTCATGGCGCTGCCGCCGCAGTTCCACGCCGAGGCGGCGATCCGCGCCGTCGAGGCCGGCAAGGACGTGCTGGTGGAGAAGCCCATCGCGCTGAACGTCGCCGACGCCGAGCGCGCCGTCGCTGCGGCCAAGGCCAACGACCGCGTGTTCATGGTCGGCCACGTGCTACGCTTCCATCCGGCGTTCGAGCAGCTCAAGCAGCTCATCGACGACGGCGAGCTCGGCACCGTGAAGTACATCCATTCCCACCGGCTCGGCCTCGGCAAGTTCCACACCGAGAACGACGCGCTGTGGGACCTCGCCCCCCACGACCTGTCGATGATCCTGGCCATCACCGGCGCGGCGCCGACGGAGATCCGCGGCGAGGGCGCTGCGCTCCTCGACCATCTCAGCGATTTCGCGCATCTCCACATGCGCTTCCCGGGCGGGCTGCGCAGCCACCTGTTCACCTCGCGGCTCAATCCCTACCGCGAGCGCCGCCTCACGGTGGTCGGAACGCGGGCGATGGCCGTGTTCGACGACGTCGAGCCGTGGGAGCGCAAGCTCGCCGTCTACCGCCATGCCGTCTGGCAGGACAGCGGCCACTGGGCGTTCACGACCAACGAGCCGTCCTACGTGCCGGTGGCGTCCGGCATGCCGCTGACGCGCGAGCTGGAGCACTTCATCGATTGCATCCGCACCCGGGCGCACCCGCGCACGGACGGCGAGGAGGCGATCCGCGTCCTGCGCATCCTGACGGCGGGGACCGTCACCCACGACTGACACGCGCCTGCGGCTGCGCGGGCAAGACAGCGCAGCCGTTGCCGGCGCTTCCCATCTATCCGAAATGCTGAGGCGTTCTTCCGCCCGGCCGCCAATGGCGGGACGGCAGGAGCGTTCAGGCGCTGCGCCGGGGCGCCGGCCCGGCGGCGAGCCGCGACAGCATGGCTTCGGCTTCCGCGCCGCGCTCGGAGCGGCCGATGAAGCCGCCGCCGAGGACCCGCGTGTCGCAGCCGTCGTCGGCATAGAGCACGCAGGCCTGGCCGGGCGCGACGCCGCTCTCGCCGTCCGTCAGCTCGACCCAGCTTGCGCCCGCCTCGTGGCGCCGCGTCGCCGGGCGCGGCGGGCGCGAGGAGCG
>JAEZXF010000091.1 GCA_023419995.1 Pseudomonadota bacterium
CCGGCCGCGCCGTGCGCGGCAAGCACCACGGTGCCGGCGAAGATCCACAGCACGATCGCCGACACCGAGATGCCGGCGAGCTGCCGCGACCAGGCGATGTCGGGGCGGGGGCTCATTCCTCGCTCGCCTCCGTCGCGGTGCCCGCGGCCTCGGCGTCCGGAACGCCCTCCAGGCCGACCAGGGCGATCTTGAGGTAGCCGGCCACGCGCAGCAGGTTCATCACGTTCATCAGATCGCCATAGGCGACCGACCGGTCGGCGCGCAGGAAGATGCGGGTCTCCTTGTCGCCGCTGGTGAGGCTGTCGAGCGCGCCGCGCAGGTCGATATGCGCGACCGGCTCGTTGCCGACCGACACCGACAGGTCCTGCTGCACGGTGACGTAGAGCGGCTCCTCCGGGCGCGGCTGCGGCGCGGCCGACGAGGTGGGCAGGTCGACATTGACGTCGACGGTGGCCAGCGGCGCCGCGACCATGAAGATGATGAGCAGCACCAGCATCACGTCGATGAACGGCGTGACGTTGATCTCGTGGTTCTCCTCGAGGTCGTCGCGTTCGGCGCTGGCGTTCAGGCTTCCGGCCATGGTCCTACTCCGCTGCCCGCGAAAGCGCGTGCTCGACCTCGGGCACCGCGCGACGGTCGATGTCGCGGCTGACGAGCCGCTCCACCGCCGCCGAGGCGTCGGCGAGCAGCAGGCGGTAGCCGGCGATCGAGCGGGCGAAGACGTTGTAGATGACGACCGCGGGAATGGCGGCGACGAGGCCGAGCGCGGTGGCCAGCAGCGCCTCCGCGATGCCGGGCGCGACGACGGCGAGGTTGGTCGTCTGCGCCTCCGAGATGCCGATGAACGAGTTCATGATGCCCCAGACCGTGCCGAACAGGCCGACGAAGGGCGCGGTCGAGCCGATGGTGGCGAGGATGCCGGTGCCGCGCGTCATGCGCCGGCCGGCCTGCGCCTCGATGCGCGACAGGTGGGAGGTGACGCGCTCCTTCAGGCCGTTGGCGCCGCCATAGGCGAGCGTCGAGCGCGAGGCCTCCATCTCGTGCGCGGCGGCCCGGACCATGAGGCCGGCGGGGCCGCCCTTCCTGTCGAGCGAGCGCACGGCGTCGGGCAGACTCTCGGCCTGGATGATGCGCTTGAGGCCGCGCCCGGCGCGCGCCTTGGCGCCGGCGATCTCGAGCGACTTGGCGAGCCACACCGTCCAGGTGATCAGAGAGGCGATCGCCAGGCCGATCATCACGCCCTTCACCACCCAGTCGGCGGCCAGGAACATGCCCCAGGGCGAAAGGTCGTGCGGCAGCGTATTGTCGCGCGCGTCGGCGTCCTCGCCCTCGGCAAGCTCGACCTCGGGCGCCTGCGCCTCGACGGCGCCGCCTTCGGTCGTGTCGGCGGGGGCCGCTTCCTGGGCCGGGGCAGCGGCACCGGGTGCGGGCGTCTGGACGGGGGCCGGCGTCTCGGCCGGCGGGGTTTGCGGCGGGACAGGTTGCTCGGTCGCGGTCGGGGGCGTGGATGTGTCCTGCGCCAGCGCGGCGGGGCCGCAGAGCAGGGTTGCCGCAAACAGCGCCGCAATCAGCGACCGGCCGGCACGGCGGCCGAGGTCGATGTGGCGCGAGCCCTTCAACACGATAGACGACATTCTGGCACTTTCCGCTTTCGCATGCTGTCCGGTGTCCGTCTGCGCCGATGCCCTCTCACATCCTGTCGCGTCATGCAACCTCCGGGCTCCCGCCCGGGAGCGAAAACACGACTAAAACAATCAGGTTTCTTTTGGAAGCCAATTTTATGGGTTTTTCATGACTGGTTCGACGCGCGCGTTGACGCATGAGCCAACTGGCGCTAGCACGGCATCTGGAGCCGGTTCCGCCGCGAGGCGGATGAAAAGGGAACGCGGTGCGATCGGACCATCCGGTCAAAGCCGCGGCTGCCCCCGCAACTGTAACCGTTGAGCCTTCTTCCGGATGCCACTGGCCGCGAGGCCGGGAAGGCGGAAGAGAGGCGATGACGCGGAAGCCAGGAGACCTGCCGCTTCAGTCACCCTGCCCGCATACGAGGGGTATGCAGGCGCGGCCGTCCGTAGCGGTGACACGAAGACGTGTTGCCGCATGCGAACGGGCAGGGGTTCATTTCCCTTCTCCTTCCGATGCGGTTCTTGCAAGCCCGGGGGCGCGGCGCGCCTCCCAGCATCGTTGGGGACAGGCATGAACAGGATTCTCATTTCCACCGCCGGCGCGCTGGCCCTGATGGCCGGCGCGGCGCAGGCGCAATCCATCGCCGACGGGGCCAGCGGCGTGACCGTGCTCGATACGCTGGTCGTCGTCGCCGGACGCGAGCCCCTCGGCGCGGGTAAATCCGCGCGCGCGATCACCGTCGTCAGTGGCGAGGAGATCGAGGAACGGCAGGTCAAGACTGTTGCGGACGCGCTCCGGCAGGTGCCCGGATTGGCGGTGAGCGATGTTGGCGGCCAGACCTTCGTGCGCATCCGCGGGGCGGAGACGAACCAGGTGCTCGTCATGATAGACGGCGTCGAGACGGCGGCCACCCCTGACGGCTTCGACTTCGCCAGCCTGCCCGCCGACCAGATCGAGCGGATCGAGGTGCTGCGCGGGCCACAATCCGCGCTCTGGGGAGCCGGCGCGACGTCCGGCGTCGTCAACATCGTCACCAGGGGCGGCATGCGCAATGGAAAGGCCTTCGAGACGTTTGTCGAGGGTGGCTCCAACGGGTCCTTCGCGTCGGGAATGAGCGCGCGCGGCGGCACCGCCGATGCCGATTTCGCCCTCGGCGTGGTCTACCGCAAGGAAGCGGGCTGGGATCAGTCCGACAGCGGCGGCGATGATGACGGCTTCCGCAACCTGTCGGTCACCGGCAAGGCCAATATCGACCTCACGGAAGACCTGACGCTTCGCCTTTCCGGCCGGCTGGCGGACCGCCTTGTGGAGTTCGACGACGGGGCCGGCTTCGGATGCGGATCTCCCTCGTGCTATCTGGTCGACTCCGCCGACCACACCACGGGCCGCGACATCATGTTCGGCGCATCCGCCGACTACCGCAGCCTTGGCGGCGCGCTGGTCAGCACGCCGAGCTTCTCCTATTCGTCGCGGGACGATCATCTGCAGGGAACGGGCTGGTCGGTCGACACCGAAGTCTCCACGCTGAAGGCGGGCCATCAGGCGGCCTATACGTTCGGAGACGCCGATCAGCACAAGGTGATCGGCGCGGCCGAGTTCAAGCGGGAAACGTTCCGCAGTTCCTCGGCCGGCAGCGACCTGAAGACCCGCGACCAGTTCGGCACGGTGCTGGAGTATCGCGGCGACATCACCGACCGGCTGTTCGTCCAGCTCGGCGCCCGCCACGACTGGAACGACGACTTCGCCAACGCCACGACCTGGTCGGCCTCGGCCGCCTATTCCATCCACGAGACCGGAACGCGCCTGCACGCCTCGGTCGGCCGGGGCGTCACCAATCCCACCTTCTTCGAACTGTACGGCTTCATGCCGGGCCAGTTCGTCGGCAACCCGAATCTCCTGCCCGAGGAGAATACCGGCTTCGATATCGGCGTCGAGCAGTCCTTCCTCGACGGACGTTTCGTTGCCGACGTGACGTATTTCAA
>JAEZXF010000234.1 GCA_023419995.1 Pseudomonadota bacterium
GACCAATCCTGCGCCGATCTGCGTGCTCGACGAGGTCGACGCGCCGCTCGACGACCACAATGTCGAGCGCTTCTGCAACCTTATGGACGAGATGGCCGCGAGCACCGAGACGCGCTTCGTCGTCATCACCCACAATCCCATCACCATGGCGCGCATGGTCCGGCTGTTCGGCGTGTCCATGGCCGAGCAGGGCGTCAGCCAGCTCGTCTCCGTCGATCTGCAGACCGCCGAGCGCTTGCGCGAGGCGAGCTGACGGCCGCGTGGTCCGCGGCTCGCCCGAGCCCCGGGCGTTTCAGGAGTTGTCATGCCGAGCACGGACCGGACCCACGCCGCCCTCGCCGTCGAGCTTTCCTCTGCGCTGAAGGAGCTTCACCGCGCGCTGATCCGCGCCGAGATCGGCGACGATCCTGCATTGCAGAACCCCTACACGATGCTGTTCGCGCTGATCGGCGATCCGCGCTTCGCCTGGATGGGGCCCCTGTCGCAGCTCGTCACCCGCATCGACCAGCATGTCGCCGACGATGAGATAACCGGCCCGCATATCCTTGCAGAGCTGCGCGCCGAGGCCGGCCGCCTGATCGGCGAGGGCGGCGGCGAGAGCGATGCCACCTTCCGCATGCACCATGTCATGGCGCTGCAGAGGGAGCCGGATGCAGGCCTCGCCACCGGCAAGCTGCGCAAGGTGCTGGGCAGGCTGCCTGCCGCGCCGCGATAGCTGCGCGCTGCCGCTCAGAAGCTTCTGCCGTCGACCGGAATGCGCTTCACCGCGGCAAGGTCGATCGCTTCGAGGCAGCGGACGTTGATCGCCGCCGTCTCCTTGCCGTCGGGCGTGGTGCCGAGGCTGAACGGCGCGCAGCCGCAGCTCGGGCAGAAGCGGTGGTCGATGACGTGGCGGTTGAAGCGGTAGGAGGAGAGCCCGTCGAGCGGCGTCTCCACCCGCAGATGCTCGCGCGGGACGAACCACAGCAGGAACCCCTTGCGGCTGCAATGGGAGCAGTTGCATTCCATCGCCTCGGTCGGGGCGCCTTCGACCTCGAATCGCACCTCGCCGCAGTGGCAGCTTCCCGAAACCATCCGACACCTCCTCGTTGGCGGCCGCGCGGCCTATTCGCTCCAGACCGCGAGTTCGTTACCGGCAGGGTCGGCGAAATGGAAGCGCCTGCCGCCCGGGAACGCGAAGATCGGCCGCACGACAGTGCCGCCGGCGGCCGTCACGGCGTCGAGCGTCCGCTCGGGGTCCCGGGCATAGATGACGGGCAGGGGCTTCGTCTCGCGTTCCGCCGATCCGTCGAAGCCGCCGTCCAGCCCTTCCTCGAAGGCGGAGTAGGACGGGCCGTAGTCGGTGAACCGCCAGCCGAACGCGCTGGCGTAGAAGGCCTTGACGCCGTCGAGCGCACCGCTTCCGGCCTGGAGTTCGAGATAGTCGAGCTTGCCGTCGGCTTTCATGGCTTCCTCCTTTGTTGTTCTCTTTTTGTTCTATAATACGCATTGCGGATATGCAAGCGCCGGACCGTCCGGCTGCTAATCGATTCATATAGGGAAGGGGTTCAGAGGCTTCTTGCGTTTGCCGCCACCGGGTCTTATCGCTCTGCGCGCAAGGGTATGCGGCCATAAGGCCGTGGCATCCAGAGACAGGGAAGCAGGCATGACAAAGTGGGTCTACGGCTTCGGCGGCGGCAGTGCGGAAGGCAATGCCGGCGACAGGAATCTCCTCGGCGGCAAGGGCGCGAACCTCGCCGAAATGTGCGGGCTCGGCCTGCCGGTGCCGCCGGGCTTTACCATCACCACCGCCGTCTGCTCCTTTTTCTACGCCAACGACCGCACCTATCCGGGCGAGCTGCGCGAGCAGGTCGCGGCGGCGCTGGAGAAGGTGGGTGCCATTTCCGGCCGTCGCTTCGGCGACCCCGAGCGCCTGTTGCTGGTCTCGGTGCGCTCCGGCGCCCGCGCCTCCATGCCCGGCATGATGGACACGGTCCTGAACCTCGGGCTGAACGACCGCACGGTCGAGGCGCTGGCGCGCGACTCGGGCGACGCCCGCTTTGCCTATGACAGCTACCGCCGCTTCATCCAGATGTACTCCGACGTGGTGCTGGGCGTGGCCCACGAGCATTTCGAGGAGATATTGGAGGACGAGAAGGCCCAGCGCGGCCACGAGCTCGACACCGACCTGACCGCCGCCGAATGGCAGGAGGTCATCGCGCTGTACAAGGCGAAGGTCGAGGAGGAGCTGGGCACGCCCTTCCCGCAGGACCCGCAGGAGCAGCTTTGGGGCGCGATCGGCGCCGTGTTCTCGAGCTGGATGACGCCGCGCGCGGTAACCTATCGCCGCCTGCACGACATCCCCGAGGACTGGGGCACGGCCGTCAACGTCCAGGCCATGGTGTTCGGCAACATGGGCGAATCGTCGGCCACGGGCGTCGCCTTCACCCGCAATCCCTCGACCGGCGAGAAGAAGCTCTACGGCGAGTTCCTCATCAACGCGCAGGGCGAGGACGTCGTCGCCGGCATCCGCACGCCGCAGAACCTGACCGAGGAAGCCCGCATCGAGGCGGGTTCCGACAAGCCGTCGATGGAGAAGGCGCTGCCGGATGCGTTCGCCGCCTTCGTCGAGATCGCCGGCAAGCTGGAGCGGCACTACCGCGACATGCAGGACCTCGAGTTCACCATCGAGCGCGGCCGCCTGTGGATGCTGCAGACGCGCTCCGGCAAGCGCACTGCCAAGGCCGCGCTGAAGATCGCGGTCGAGATGGTCGCCGAGGGCCTTCTGTCCAAGGAGGAGGCGGTGCTGCGGGTCGACCCGGCTTCGCTCGACCAGCTTCTCCATCCGACCATCGACCCCAAGGCCGAGCGCGACGTCGTCGGCGTCGGCCTGCCGGCCTCGCCGGGCGCCGCGACGGGCGAGATCGTCTTCTCCTCGGACGAGGCCGAGGAGATGCGGGCGCAGAACCGCAAGGCCATACTGGGGCGCATCGAGACCAGCCCCGAGGACATCCACGGCATGCACGCCGCCGAGGGCATCCTGACGACGCGTGGCGGCATGACCAGCCACGCGGCGGTGGTGGCGCGCGGCATGGGCAAGCCCTGCGTCTCCGGCGCCGGCTCGCTGCGCGTCGACTACAAGGCCGGCACGCTGGTGGCGCTCGGCCGCACCTTCCGAAAGGGCGACGTCATCACCATCGACGGCGCCACCGGTCAGGTGCTGCGCGGCGCGGTGCCGATGCTGCAGCCCGAGCTGTCGGGCGATTTCGCCGCCATCATGCAGTGGGCCGACGAGATCCGCCGCATGAAGGTGCGCACCAATGCCGAGACGCCGGCCGATGCGCGCATGGCGCGCTCGTTCGGGGCCGAGGGCATCGGCCTGTGCCGCACCGAGCACATGTTCTTCGACGACGAGCGCATCGTCGCCGTGCGCGAGATGATCCTCTCCGACGCCGAGAAGGACCGGCGCACGGCGCTTGCCAAGCTCCTGCCGATGCAGCGCGGCGACTTCCGCGAGCTGTTCGAGATCATGGCCGGCCTGCCGGTGACGATCCGCCTGCTCGATCCGCCGCTGCACGAGTTCCTGCCCAAGACCGAGGAGGAGATCGCCGAGGTCGCGGCGGCGATGGGCGTGCCGGCCGACAAGCTGCGCCAGCGCACCGAGGCGCTGCACGAGTTCAACCCGATGCTGGGCCACCGCGGCTGCCGGCTCGCCGTCTCCTATCCCGAGATCGCCGAGATGCAGGCGCGCGCCATCTTCGAGGCCGCCGTCGAGGCCGGGCGCAGCACCGGCAGCCCGGTGGCGCCCGAGGTGATGGTGCCGCTGGTCGGAACGCTCAAGGAGCTCGACTTCGTCAAGGCGCGCATCGACGCCGTCGCCAAGGCGGTGATCGAGGAGACCGGGACGGCCATCGACTATCTCGTCGGCACCATGATCGAGCTGCCGCGCGCGGCGATCCGCGCCGACGCCATCGCCGCCTCGGCCGAGTTCTTCTCCTTCGGCACCAACGACCTGACGCAGACGACCTTCGGCATCAGCCGCGACGACGCCTCGTCCTTCCTCGAGACCTATCGCCAGAAGGGCATCATCGAGCGCGATCCGTTCGTCACGCTCGACATCGAGGGCGTGGGCGAGCTCGTCCGCATCGCCGCCGACAAGGGCAGGGCCGCGCGGCCCGGCATCAAGCTCGGCATCTGCGGCGAGCACGGCGGCGACCCCGCCTCGATCGCGTTCTGCGAGGAAGTCGGGCTCGACTACGTCTCCTGCTCGCCGTTCCGCGTGCCGATCGCCCGGCTGGCGGCCGCACAGGCCGCGGCACGCAACCGGTAGGAAGCCGGGCATCCTCTGCCGGGGCGGAAGCGTCCGGTGGTCGGACGACCGGCGCGAAAAGGCGCCTAGCGCGAGAGGTCGCGCAGGCCGTCGGCGATCAGGCTGCCGCCGAGCAGCCCGAAGGCGAGGCCGAACGCGGCCTCGATGGTGCCGGTGAACCGCGCATGGATGCGCCGCGCCGCGCCGGTCGAGAACAGCCGCGCATAGCTGCCGTAGATCGCCAGAGCCGACGCGGCGCCCACGGGGGCGAATCCCAGGACCTGAAGCGGCGAGAGGCCGGCGCCGAACAGGAAGGTGGTGATCGCCATCCAGGTCAGCGCGGATTTGGGGTTCGTCATGTTGACGAGGAAGCCGCGCCGCCATGCGGCGAGCGGCGTCAGGACCGCGTGGCTCGCCCTGACGCCGGAGGAGCCGTCGCCCCGCGCCGAGCGCAGGGCCTTCGCCGCGATGAACAGCAGGTAGACGCCGCCGAGCAGCTTCATGGCGGTCAGGACCGGCGGATAGAGCGCGATCAGGCTGGCGAGGCCGAAGGTGGTCAAGGTCATCCAGGCGAAGACCGCGCTGACCACGCCGAGGGTGACGAAAAAGGCCGCCCGCATGCCCTGGCCGAGGGCGGTTCCGGCGACGGCGAGCAGGTTCGGGCCGGGCGCGATCTGCGCCAGCGCCACGCCGGTGAGCGTCAGCAGGTAGACCTTGAGCATGTCGTGCCTCTCCGCCCGCGCTTTCCGCCCGCGCTTTCGCCGGCGCGCGGACTTCGTTAGCAGGCTCCGGCGCCGGGCGATATAAGGCACGCGATGTGGTGCCGGCGCCGTTCCTCCGCCGTGCGCGGCAGCGGGCGGGGCGCGATGAACGAGGTGACGGGCAGGGCGGCGCGAGGATGCTCGCCGCGCCTGCGTCCGCCGTTGGTTTGCTCGCCGGCCTGAAGCGCGGTGCGTTCATGCCGGCGCGCCTCGCTGGCCCATCCTCGACGCCTGCCGCCGCTTCGGCGGCGCGGGTCAGAACTCGACCCGGTCGCCACCCTTCAGCTCGAGGATCTCGCGCGCCTCGTCGGGCGTGGCGACCTCGAGGCTGAGACCCTCGATGATCTGGCGCACCTTGGTCACCTGATCCGCGTTGGTGCCGAGCTTGCCCGGGCCGACCCACAGCGAATCCTCCAGCCCGACGCGGACGTTGCCGCCCATCGCCGCGGCCATCGCCGCGATCGGCATCTGGTTGCGGCCCGCGCCCAGCACCGACCAGCGGAACTGGTCGCCGAACAGCCGGTCGGCGGTCCGCTTCATGTGCATCACGTCGTCGGGATGGCTGCCGATGCCGCCCAGCAGGCCGAACACGGTCTGGATGAAGAACGGCGCCTTGACCAGGCCGCGATCGACGAAATGGGCCAGCGTGTAGAGGTGCGCCGTGTCGTAGCACTCGATCTCGAAGCGGGTGCCGTTCTCGGCGCAGGTCGACAGGATGTACTCGATGTCGGCGAAGGTGTTCTTGAACATTCCCGCGCGCGAGGCCTCGAGGTAAGGCCTCTCCCAGTCGTGCTTGAACTCCGTCTTGCGGGCCAGCATCGGGAACAGGCCGAGATTCATCGTGCCCATGTTGAGCGAGGCGATCTCGGGCTTGAAATGCGCCGCCGGCCGCACCCGCTCCTCGATCGCCATCGTCGGCGCGCCGCCGGTGGTGATGTTCACCACCACGCCGGAGCGCTGCTTGATGTTCTTGAGGAAAGGCTCGTAGGCCTCCGGCGTCTGCACCGGGCGGCCGTCCTTGGGGTCGCGGGCGTGGAGGTGGACGACGGCCGCGCCCGCCTCGGCGGCGGCGACCGCCGCGTCGGCGATCTCCTGCGCCGTCACCGGCAGGTGCGGCGACATGGACGGGGTGTGGATCGAGCCGGTAATGGCGCAGGTGATGATGACTTTTCTCGGCGCTGCCATGATTTCTCTCCGATGATTGGCTTGGGGTGTGGGCGGTTCATTCGAACCAGTGGACCATGGGCAGGCCCGCGACGGGCGACTGGAAACAGGGGATCGTCGTCCCCTTCAGGCTGCCGAGATAGACGGTCTTCAGGTCGGGGCCGCCGAAGGTGACGCTGGCCAGCCACGGCGCGAGCTTGCCGCCGCCGGCGGCGAGCGTGGCGAAGCTGACTGACTTGCCGCTGGCGAACTCGCGCTCGAAGGCCGCGGTCGTGGCGGGATCGCCGTCGTTGAGCAGTTCGAGCGCGTCGCCCTCGGGCGTGATGGCGACCAGCCGGTCGGCCCAGATCATCGTGCACCACAGATTGCCGTAGGAATCGAAGGCGAAGCCGTCGATCAGCCCATCGCCGAGGCTCGACGGACCGTAGACCTCGCGGTCGGTCAGCGAGCCGTCGGGCTGGACCCGCAGCCGGCTCACCCGCTTGGCGCAGGTCTCGGCCACGTAGAGGTACTCCTCCTTCTCGTCGAGCCGGATCTCGTTGGTGAAGGAGAAGCCGTCGGCGACGATGCGGATGCCCTTCTCGTCGACCAGCACGACATAGCCGTCGTCGATCCCCTTGCGGATCGCCTCGTTCCACGGGTTGATCCGGGTCGAGACGGTGATCCAGATGCGGTCCTTCGAGTCGCGCAGCACGAAGTTGACCTTGCCCATCTTCTGGCCGTCGATCGTGTCGTAGAGCGTGCGGGTGACGCCGTCGCGCGTCATCACCTCGAGCAGGTCGGTGCCGAAGTTGGAGATCAGGATGTCGCCGTTGCGCGCGAAGGCGAGGCCGTTCGGCAGCGTTCCGTGCAGCAGGCTGCTGGCGGCATCGCCCTTGAGGTCGAAATGGTCGCTCACCGTCTGGCTGATCAGCGTCTGGCTGCCGTCCGGAGCGATCCGCATGACGCCGCCGCGCGCATCGGCCGCCCACAGCGTGCCGTCGCGTTCGGCCAGGATGCATTCCGGCCGCTGCAGGTCCTTGCCGATGGTGCGGATCGAGGCCCGGTCGACGCGCCAGCCTTCGAGCGGATTGGGGCCTTTGCGGCCGGTGAATGTCGAGCTCATTCCTCTCTCCCGTTCTCTCTCAAGCGATCAGGCGGTGCGCACGTCGCCGGCGCCGCCATAGGCGGTCCAGCCGCCGTCGACCGGCAGCACCGCGCCGGTGACGTAGCTGGCCAGGTCCGACAGCAGGAACGCGGCCGCGCTCCCGACCTCGGCGACCTCGCCCATCCGCTCCATCGGCGTGCGCCGTTCGATGCGCGGCGTGTCGATGCGGCCGGCCTCGACCAGCGCCGCGATCATCGGCGTACGGATGTAGCCCGGCGCCAGCGCGTTGACGCGGATGCCGGCCGCCCCCCATTCGCAGGCGAGGTTGCGCGTCAGCATCGCCACGGCCGCCTTGGCCGGGCCGTAGGCGTTGCGGCGCGGGATGCCGTTCATGCCGTTGACGGAGGCGACGTTGACGATCGACCCCGCACCCTGCGCTAGCAGGGGGCGGCTGGCCGCCCGCGCCATCAGGAACGTGCCGCGCAGGTTGATGTCGACGATGCGCTGCCAGACATCAAGGTCCATCTCGTGCGCCTTCGACACGACGTCAGAGACGCCGGCGCAGTGAAACATGCCGTCGAGCCCGCCGAGCCGGGCTACGGCTTCGGCGACCGAGGCCTCGCAGTCGGCCTCGACGGTCACGTCGCAGCGCGCCGCGCCGGCCGCGCCCGATTGCGCCACCGCGCCGGCGAGGCCGCTCCCGGCCGCGTCGGTCAGGAACACCCGCGCGCCCATCCGCACGAACAGGCCGGCGCCGGCAAGGCCGATGCCGCTCGCCCCGCCGGTGACGAGGATGCGCTTGCCGGTGAGCAGGGGGATCTCGGCGCTCATCCTCGTCCCCCGCCTCAGTTGTCGAAGATCGCGACGGCGCGGGTGAAGCCCGCCGACGCCTTGTGGATGCTGAACGGGAAGCACGACACCATGTAGCCGGTGGCGGGCAGCGCCTCGAGGTTGTGCAGCTTCTCGATGTGGCAGTAGCCCTTCTCCATGCCGGCGCGGTGGCCTTCCCAGATCAGGCCGGCATCCTTCGTCTCGGCATAGCGCTTCGCCGTGTGGATGAAGGGCGCGTCCCAGCTCCAGGCGTCCGTGCCGGTCACCCGCACGCCGCGGTCGAGCAGGTAGAGCGTCGCCTCGCGGCCGACGCCGCAACCGGAGGCGACGTAGTCGTCCTGCCCGTACTTGACGCCGGCGGAGGTGTTGACCAGCACGATGTCGCCTTCCGACAGGGTGTGGCCGATGCGCGCCAGCTCGGCCTCGACGTCGGCGGCGGTCGCCACGTAGCCGTCGGCGAAATGGCGGAAGTCGAGCTTGACGCCGGGGCCGAAGCACCATTCGAGCGGCACCTCGTCGATGGTCATGGCGCGTTTCCCGCCGTCCATCGTCGAATGATAGTGGTAGGGCGCGTCGAGATGGGTGCCGTTGTGGGTGGTGATCCGCAGCTCCTCGATCGCCCAGCCTTCACCGCCGGGCAGATCTTCCTTGGCGAGGCCGGGGAAGAAGCTCAGCAGGCCCGGCACCGTGTCCTGATGGTCGCGGTAGACGATCTGCGGCTCGTGGCCCCTGGGGTCGGAAGCGATGCCGGCTTTCAGCGGCGCGGAAATGTCGACGATGCGGCGTGGCACGATTTTCTCCTACAGGATGCCGACAGCGATGCCGGGGAAGATGACGATGAGGATCAGGGCGATCAGCATGATCACCGCGAAGGGGAAGGATCCGGCGAAGACGTCGTTGAGCGAGATCGTCGGGTCGTCCAGCGATCCCTTCACCACGAAGACCGACAGCCCCATCGGCGGCGTCAGCAGCCCGATCTCGACGGCCAGCACCGTGACGATGCCGAACCAGATCAGGTCGATGTCGAGCGACATGGCGACCGGCAGCGCCAGCGGCACTGTGATCAGCAGGATCGAGGACGAATCGAGGATCGTGCCGAGGAGGACGAGCACCAGGATGTAGAAGAACAGGAAGCCGTAGACGCCGACCTCGAGGTGGACGATCCACTCCGTCATCGCCACCGGCAGGCCGCTCATCGCCAGCATGCGGCTGTACATCGTCGCCGTGACGATCAGGAAGCAGATCGCGGCGGTGATGTGCCCGGACTCGAGCGTCACCTGCCACAGCACCTTGCCCGTCATGCGGCGCTTGGCGAAGGCGATGACGATGGCGCCGAGCGCGCCCACGGCGCCCGCCTCGGTGGGGGTGAAGACGCCGCCGTAGAGGCCGCCCAGCACCAGCCCGACCAGAAGTACGATGGGCGCGAGCTTCGACAGCGTGCCGGAAAGCCCGGCCGACGTCGCCGGCACGCTCGCCGGGTCCGTCTTGCCGGTGAAGGCGGGCCAGAAGCTGACCATGGCCCAGATGCCGGCGCAGAACAGGATGCTGACCAGGATTCCCGGCCCGATGCCGGCGAGGAAAAGCGCGCCGACCGACTGCTCGGCGAGGATGCCGTAGAGGATCATCAGCAGGCTCGGCGGCAAGAGCATGCCGAGGATCGAGCTGCCGACCACGATGCCGGTGGCGAAGCGGCCGCTGTAGCCGCTGCGGATCATCTCGGGCACGGCGATCTTCGTGAACACCGCGGCGGAGGCGATGGAGATGCCGGTGATGGAGGCGAAGATGGCGTTGGCGCCCACCGTCGACATGCCCAGTCCGCCCCTGAAGCGGCCGAGATAGCGGTTGGCCACGGCGAAGGTGTCGCGGCCGATGTCGGCCCGGCTCACCACCAGCCCCATCAGCACGAACAGCGGGACCACGCCGAACAGGTAGCTGGAGATGCTCTCGCGCGCGGCCAGCGACAGGATGCGCGCCGCCTGGTCGGCATTGTCGCGCAGGATCCAGATCCCGACGAAGGAGACGAGGCCGAGCGCGATGGCGACGTGCAGCCCCGAATAGATCAGGAAGACGATCGCCGCGAGCGACCACAGTCCGATTTCGATGCCGCTCATCGTGCGACCCGCCCTCTGGCATCGGCCCTGCCGGCCTCGATGGTGATGGCGATCGCCCGCAGGATGAAGGCGATGCACAGGACGACCGATCCGATCAGCACGACCAGATGGGTCGGCCAGATCGGGGCGAGGAACTGGCCGACGGTGCCGACCTGCTCGTTGCGCCCGAAGCTGCGCAGGAACAGCGGGTAGAAGGCGTGCGCCATGATGCCGATCAGCACCGCGCCGGCCACGTGCATCGCCGCGTCGAGCAGCGCCGCGGCGCGCGGCGACTTGCGGGCGAGGAACAGCAGGAAGCCGTCCGACCTCGTCAGCTTGCCGCGCAGCAGCGTGTTGCCGATCTGCAGGAACACGATGCTGAGGATCAGCATCGAGACGATCTCGGGCACGCCGGGGATGGGACGGCCGAAGAAGAAGCGGCCGACCACGTCGGCGACGATCAGGCCCATGATGACGAGAATGGCGGCGGTCCCGATCACGCTCATCACGGCGGTCAGGCCGTCGAAGGCGGCGACGAGCCGGTTGAAGGCGCGCAGCGGCGCCGATGTTTCAGGCATGGCAGACACGAGTTCCTCCCTGGGACGGCGCTGCCCTCAGAGGCAGCGGTCCTGCAC
>JAEZXF010000247.1 GCA_023419995.1 Pseudomonadota bacterium
CTGGCCCAGATCGAGCGGCTGCGGGCGCACAGCGCGCCGTTCTCCGTCGACCGCGCGATGCGGGAATACCGCGACAACGCCACCCCTTCCGCGGGCGGGGAGAAGCCGTCCGTCAAGGCCACGGCGCCCGACCTCCAGCCGGCGCTGGAGGACCTGTTCTTCCTCGACCCGCAGTCGATCTCGCGCGAGCTCGGTCTCGACGGCAAGAACGATCCCGCGGAGCTCGACCGCGCGCGGCGCGCCTTCGCCATGCGCTACCACCCCGATCGCGTGCCCGAGGAGATGCGCGAGCGCGCGGTGCTGCGCATGCAGATCGCCAACATGCTGATCGACGAGGCCAAGCGCCGCAAGCGCTGACGGCCTCGCCGCCTTCTCCTACCAGCTTCCCGTATTGCCCATCGAGGCCCACGGCTCGGCCTTGGCCCTGGCGTCGCCTTTCTGCAGCAATTCGATGGAGATGCCGTCCGGCGACTTGACGAACGCCATGCGCCCGTCGCGGGGCGGGCGGTTGATGGTGATGCCGCAGTCCATCAGCCCCTGGCAGGTGGCGTAGATGTCGTCGACCTCGAAGGCGAGGTGGCCGAAATTGCGCCCCCCGGCATAGTCCTCGGCATCCCAGTTGTAGGTGAGCTCCAGCAGCGGCGCCTGCCGCGCCACGCCGGCCTCCTCGTCGCGCGGGGCCGCGAGGAAGACGAGCGTGAACCGCCCGTCCTTGTTCTCGATCCGCCGCACTTCCTTCAGGCCGAGCTGGTTGCAGTAGAAGTCGAGCGACTGGTCGAGATCTTTGATGCGGACCATGGTGTGCAGATAGCGCATCGGATCGGGTTCCTCTGTTCTGGATCGACCCTGAAATGGCGCGCGGAATCGGCTGCGGCAACCTGGCAAAACCCTGCCGCGGGGGCATTCCCCTGCGGGAAGTGTTGAAAATTGGGGCATGGTACTTGCTAAGATACAAATACGAAGTGTTATCCTGCACATAAGAATCAATCGGGTGGTTGCAGGGAAGGTGCGTCGGGATGGGGGACAAGGCCTCCTCGCAAGGGCGATATGCGGCCAATGACGAAGCCTTGAATCCGGATGACGGGAACGAGGCGGCGCTGACCGAGATTTCGGGCGCCATCAAGTGGTTCGACGTCGCCAAGGGATACGGCTTCATCATGCCCGACCAGCAGGGCGTGGGCGACGTGCTGCTTCATGTCACCTGCCTGCGCAAGGACGGCTTCCAGACGGCGCTCGAGGGCGCCCGCGTCGTCTGCCTCGTGCGCCGCGGCGAGCGCGGCCTGCAGGCGTTCAAGGTCGTCTCGATGGACAATTCCGGCGCGGTCCATCCGGCCGAGCAGCCGCTGCAGCGCACGCACGTGCAGGTCACAGCCGAAAGCGGCCTCGAGCGCGCGCTGGTCAAGTGGTTCAACCGCACCAAGGGATTCGGTTTCCTGACCCGCGGCGAGGGCACCGAGGACGTGTTCGTCCACATGGAGACGCTGCGCCGCTACGGCATCGCCGAGCTGCGGCCCGGCCAGGTGGTGCTGGTGCGTTTCGGCCGGGGTGACAAGGGCCTTATGGCCGCCGAAATTCACCCCGACATTGGCACTCTGCCGGCTTCCCACTGATCTTCGCCATCCAACCCCGGCAGACAGGGTGAATCATGGTGCGTTCCTTCGGGCTCGCCGCGCTTGCGCTGGTCTTTGCCGCGGTCCTGTCCGCCTTCACGCCGCCTGCGGCGGGCCATGCCTCGGCGCAGGAAGGCCAGCCGATGATCCTGCCGGTCGATCCGGCGCCGCTCACGGTCGAGACGGCCGGCGGGGCGCGCCCGTTCACGGTCGAGGTGGCCGACGACGACCGCGAGCGGTCGGCCGGCCTGATGTTCCGCACGGAGATGGACGACGACCACGGCATGCTGTTCGTCTTCGAGCAGACGCGCCGGCTGGCCTTCTGGATGAAGAACACGCCGATGCCGCTCGATCTCGTCTTCATCGGCGCCGACGGCCGGGTGGTGGCGGTGCTCGCGGGCGAGCCGTTCTCGGTCGCCCCGATCGCACCGGAGGCGCCGGCGCGTTTCGTGCTTGAACTCAAGGCCGGAACGGCCGAAAAGACGGGCATTGCCGGCGGCGACCGCGTGCGCCATCCCCGCATCGACAGGATCGCGGGCGCCGGCTGAACAGTCGAGGGAAGGCGCGGCCGGGGGTTCATGCACAGTTTTCATCACGGCAGCTTCGAGATCGCCTATGTCGATCGCGCGGCGGAAGGGGGCGGCGGCGAGCCGGTCCTGCTCATCCACGGCTTCGCCTCGTCCCACCACGTCAACTGGGTGGCGCCGGGCTGGATCAAGACGCTGAGCGAGGCCGGCTACCGCGCCATCGCGCCCGACAATCGCGGCCATGGCCGCTCGACCAAGAGCTACGATCCCGACGACTACACACCGTCGCTGATGGCGGGGGACGCGGTCGCGCTGCTCGACCATCTCGGCATCGGGCGCGCGCACGTCTTTGGCTATTCGATGGGCGCGCGGATCTCCGCCTTCATGGCGCTGGCGCACCCCGACCGGGTGGCGACGCTCATCCTCGGCGGCCTGGGCTACGGCATGATCGACGGGGTGGGCGACTGGGACCCGATCGCCGACGCGCTGCTCGCGCCCGACCCGGCGGCGATAGACCATCCGCGCGGCAGGATGTTCCGCAGCTTCGCCGACCAGACCAAAAGCGACCGGGAGGCGCTCGCAGCCTGCATCGCCACCTCGCGCGAGCTGATCGGCGAGGCCGACATCGCCCGCATCGCCTGCCCGACGCTCGTCGGCGTCGGCACAAGGGACGACATCGCCGGCTCCCCCCACCGCCTCGCTGCGCTCATTCCCGGCGGCGAGGCCTTCGACATCGAGGGCCGCGACCACATGCTGGCGGTCGGCGACCGGACCTGGAAGGCCCGCGTGCTGGAATTTCTCGAGGATCATCCGATTTCATGACACCGACACCGATCGAATTCACCGGCGCCGAGGGCAACCGCATCGTCGGCGACCTCTGGGACGGCCGCGGCCATCCGGTCCTCTTCCTGCACGGCGGCGGCCAGACCCGCCGCGCCTGGGACCTGACGGCCAGGCGCGTGGCGGATGCCGGCATGCGCGCCATCACCGTCGACCTGCGCGGCCATGGCGAAAGCGAATGGGCCGCGAGCGGCAACTACACCTTCGCCGACTACGGCGCCGACGCTGCCGCGATCATCCGCCAGACTGCCGAGCGTTTTCACGCCGCGCCGTCCGCGGTCGGCGCCTCGCTCGGCGGGCTGTCGTCGCTGATCGCCCAGACCACCTACGGGCCGCTGCTCGATTCGCTCGTGCTCGTCGACATCACGCCGCGCATGGACGTCGGCGGCGTCGCCAAGATTCAGAGCTTCATGGGCTCGCGGATGGAGGAGGGGTTCGGCTCGCTGGAGGAGGCGGCCGACGCCATCGCCGTCTACATGCCCCACCGCAAGCGCCCGCGCTCGCTCGACGGCCTGCGCAAGAACCTGCGCCTCGACGCCGACGGCCGCTATCGCTGGCACTGGGACCCGGCCTTCATGAAGAGTGAGCGCAACGTCAACTTCCGGGCGCGAGAGACCATGGAATATCTCCTCGCCAACCTTCCCCGGCTGCACCTGCCGGTGCTTCTGGTGCGCGGCATGCAGTCCGAGCTGGTCCACGAGGACTACGTGAAGGAGTTCGTCGATCTCGCCCCGTCGGCGAGCTATGTCGACGTCGGCGGCGCGGGCCACATGGTCGCCGGCGACCGCAACGACGTGTTCTGCAGCGCGATCCTCGAGTTCCTGACCGACAGGGAAGCCGCCTGAGGCGGGCATCGGCGCGGCGTGCGGGGAGGGGCGTTCCGCCGCGTCCGGCCGTGCGAGACGGCCTATCGCGCCTTGCCGCCCTCGAACACCACCAGATGCCGGATGCGGCGTCCGCCGTCCGTGTCGCCGTCGAGCATGGCGGCCGAATGCGGCGCGAGCGGCGGCGTGCCGATGAGCGAGCGGTTCGGCAGGAAGCGCGCCTCCTGCTCGGGATCGACGATGCGCAGCGAATCGATCGTGTTCTCGACCACCGGGTCGGCGCCCAGCCAGTAGGGGCGCTCGATCGCCGAGATCGAGCCGAGCAGCCGCGGGCTGGCGTGGCCGCCCTCGAGCGGCAGCAGCACCATCTCGAACGGGTTGCTCTTGCCGTTGCGGCTGATGCCGTCGAAGGTCACCACGACGACGGCGTTGTGATGGAACGACGAGTAGGCATGTCTCGAAATGATACGCTGGTCGCGCTGGGACCACAGCAGGGGGAACGAATAGCCCTTGAGCTCCCGGCCGTAGGTCGCGCACAGGCGCGTGCCGGCCAGCCGGAAGGTAGCCTCGCCGCGCCCGTCGCTCTCGAGGATGAAGGTGTCCGCCAGAAGCGACTTGATGTCGACGGGCTCGATCTCGCTGCGCTGCGGTGCGGGCCGCTGGCCGCGCAACCTGTTCCAGTACTGGAACAGCGCGATCGTTCCTTGCTGTTTCATGTCTCCACCGCCCTCCTGTTCATCGCGGGTGTGTCATCGGCGAACAGAAGCGTCGTCCTTTGACCTCTACATGCCGCACGATGCAGAAGGCGTGCCACCCCCGTTAACGTTTATTCACGGCTTTCCGGTTTATTAAGGTTAATGAATGGTTTACGTTGCCGGGCTACGAAGCCTGTGGCACGTTCCGTCCCAGCAAGAGGGACGCGTGCCGCCACCGCCGGCCGTGATACATCTCGGGAGATGAGCAGGGGGCTCGACCGGACGCCGCCCGGGACCGGCCGCAAGCGGACAGGCCCGGGCGGCTTTTCGTTTACTCCGGCCGCGTCCTCTGCTAGCCCCTCGATCCATGACCGACGACAGCGAACCCGACGCGAGCGACAGGGCTGCATATCCCGGCGAGGCCCCGCAGGCGGAAAGGCCGGCCCGCGAGCCGGTGTTCAACCTTCCCGGCATCGTCATCGCACTCGTGCTGGTGTGCGTCGGCGTCCATCTCTACCGGACGTGGCTGCTGACGCCGGCCGAGGACTTCGACCTGATCCTGCGCTACGCCTTCTTTCCGGTGCGCTATTCGGGCGGGTATGCGCTCGACCTCTATGCCTTCCTCTCGCCCTTCACCTATGCCTTCCTGCACGGCGGCGTGGCGCATCTGGCAGTCAACGTCATCTGGCTCGCCGCGTTCGGCTCGCCGCTCGCCAACCGTGTCGGCCCGCTGCGCTTCGTGCTGTTCTGGGCGGTGACGTCGCTCGCCGCGGTCGGCCTGCATTACGTGCTGCATTCCGCCGACGCGGTGCCGCTGGTCGGCGCGTCGGGCGCCATCTCGGGCATGATGGGGGCGGCCGCGCGCTTCGGCTTCCGCATCGACCGCAACGAGGGCAGGGCCGCCTTCGCCGGGCGCATCCTTTCGATCCCCGAGGTCTTCCGCTCGCGCATGGCCGTGACGTTCCTTGCCGTGTGGCTCGCGGTCAACCTGCTGATGGGCCTCGGCTTCGGTGCGCCGGACGATGGCGGCAGCATCGCCTGGGAGGCCCATATCGGCGGCTTCCTCGCCGGTTTCCTCCTCGTGCGCGCGTTCGACCGCCGCTCCTGACACGCTCTTGAAAACCGCAAGCCTTGGGCGCACCATGGCACGGTGGCGAGGAGGCAGGCCGGTTCGCTCTATCGTCGCGCGGACCACCAACCGGAGGAGCGCGGAATGACCGTTAAGTCTATTCTGGATGAGAAGGGCCGCTATGTGGTCACGCTCGGCCCTGATGCGACGCTGGCGGAGGCGGTCGGAGTTCTGGCCGAGAAGCGCATCGGCGCGCTGGTGGTGACCGATGGCGACGCCCGGATCCTCGGCATCCTGTCCGAGCGCGACATCGTGCGCGTCATCGGCGAGGCGGGCGCGGACGCCCTGGCGCGGAAGGTTTCCGCCGTGATGACGGCCAAGGGCACCACCTGCCGCGAGAGCCACACCGTCAACCATGTGATGGAAGTGATGACGCGCGGGCGGTTCCGCCACCTGCCGGTGGAGAAGGGCGGCCGTCTCGACGGCATCGTCTCGATCGGCGACGTAGTCAAGCGCCGCATCGAGACCGCGGTTCGCGAGGTCGACCAGATCCGCGAATACATCGCCACCGCCTGAGCCGGACGCCCGCCCTTGCCGGGCGGACGCCCTCGGCATCGACTGCCGTTCAGCGGTTGTCGGGCCTCGCGCGCACCAGCGCGAGCCCGCGCCGCGTGATGCGGTAGGGGCCACCGTCCTTCGATG
>JAEZXF010000351.1 GCA_023419995.1 Pseudomonadota bacterium
GCCGGGGGACCGACGGCCGGCGGGACCCCGCCCGCATCGCCGAGGTCATCGCCCGCTGCGAGCCGGACATCGCCGCGCTTCAGGAAGTCGATGTCGGCCGCGCCCGCAGCGGCGGCGTCGACCAGGCGCAGCTCATCGCCGCGCACCTGCGCATGAACGCCCATTTCCACCCCTCCCTGCATATCGAGGAGGAACGGTACGGCGACGCCATCCTGACCGCGCTGCCGGCACGGCTGGTGCGTGCGGGCTCGCTTCCCTCGATCGGCGAGCCACGCGGCGCGATCTGGATGGCCATCGACGTCGGCGGCGCGGAGCTGCAGGTGATCAACACCCATCTCGGCCTGCGCCGGCGCGAGCGGGCCGCGCAGGTCGCCGCGCTTCTGGGGCCGGGCTGGCTCGGCAGCGCGGAATGTCGCGAGGCGCCGACGGTGCTGCTGGGGGACTTCAACGCCGTGCCCTCCTCGCTTCCCTACCGGACGCTGGCGAGGCACGGACGGGACGTGCAGGCCGAGGCCTCGCCCCGGCCGAAGGCCACCTTTCCCTCGCGGTTGCCGCTTCTCAGGCTGGACCACATCTTCGTCGGCGAGGGCATTCGGGTCGTCGCGGCGGAAGTCCTGGCCGACGGGCTGGCGCGCATGGCCTCCGACCACCTGCCGCTTCTGTCCACCCTCGCCGTGCCGGTGCGGCCGCGCGCCGAGGACGACGTCAGCCGTCCGCCAGTTTCCAGCCGCGCCTGAGGTCGGCGACGAAGCCGGCGCGCTCCTTCTCCCGCGCCTCCGGCTCGCGGATGCGTAGCAGGTAGGAGGGATGGACGGTGGCGACCATGGGCGTTCCGTCCTCCAGCCGGGTGACCTCGCCGCGCAGCGACGAAACCGCGACCGGACGCCCGAGCAGGCTGCGCAGCGCCGTCGCGCCCATGGCGAGCAGCACGGCGGGCGCGACCAGCTTGCGCTCCTGTCCCAGCCACCACTTGCAGCGCTCGATCTCGCCCGCGTTGGGCCGCGCGTGCAGCCGCCGCTTGCCGCGCTGCTCGAACTTGAAGTGCTTGACGGCGTTGGTGACGAAGACCTGATCGCGCGGAATGCCCGCCTCCTCCAGGGCGGCATCGAACAACCGGCCCGCCGGCCCGACGAAGGGCCGGCCGGCGAGATCCTCCTTGTCGCCGGGCTGCTCGCCGACCGCCATCATCCGCGCCTGCCGGTGCCCCTCGCCCGGCACCACCTGCGTCGCATCCCGGTAGAGCGGGCAGCGCGTGCAGTCCGCCTCCCGCGCGGCAAGCTCCGTCAGCGAGGACGTTTCCGCTTCGGCGGTCGACATGGTCGCCTCCAGCCAGGCCGCATCGAGCGCGCCGCGGCGCGGGAAAGCGGGCTCTCCCGGGCCGCGGCGGCCGCTCAGGCCGCCTTGCTGGCCTTGGCCCGCTGATTGGCCGAGGCACCGGCGAGCCGCGTCAGGTCCTCGTCCGTCATCGCCTCCTCCTTCAGGGTGGCGTCGAGCAGCCGCGCCGCGTCGTTCAGGCCGAGCTCGGTCGCCCCCCGCTTCAGCGTGCCGTAGCGGGGGATCTCATAGTGTTCGACCGCCTGCGCGGACGAGATCAGCCCGGCATCGAGCGCGGGCATGTCCTTGAACTCCTCGATGATCTCCTCGCCCTCGGCGACGATGCCCTCGATCGCCTCGCACGTCTTGCCGCGCGCGGCCTTGCCGATGATGTCGAACACCTGCTCAAGGCGCTCGACGTGGCCTTCCGTCTGCTCCCGGTGCTTCTCGAAGGCGGCCTTCAGCTCCTGCGACTGCGCCGCGCGCGTCATCTTCGGCAGCGCCTTCAGGATCTTCTTCTCGGCGTAGTAGATGTCCCTCAGCGTGTCGTGGAAGAGGTCTTCCAGCGTCTTTTCCCTGGCGGCCATGACTGGTTTCCTTTCTGGATGGTCGGTTGCGTGGAAGGCGATTGCCGCCACCGAACCGGCTCTCCCGGCATTTGTTCCGCCCGCCGCGACGGCGCGTCGCCACGAGGGCGGACAAGGGCGGCGGCCGCGGAACCTCGCGCCGCGTTCGCCGGTTGTTAGGCCGACAACGGAGAGCGATCGTGGCGGCAGGAGCCCATCCATCCCGGTCCACCGCCTCGCGCGCCCTGCGCGATTTCGGACGCGCGGCCGGCGGCGCGCTGGTCTTCTCGCTGCCGATGCTGATGACGATGGAACTGTGGTGGCTCGGGCTCTATCTCGAGCGTGCGCGCCTGCTGACGCTCGTCGTCAGCGCCCTGCCGCTTCTGGTGTTCCTCTCCCGCCACATCGGCTTCGAGCGCACGCGCCGCTGGCGCGACGACGTACTCGACAGCCTGATCGCGCTGGGCATCGCGGCCTTGGTCTGCATGCTCCTGCTCGTCCTGTTCGGCGCGCTCACCTTCGACACGCCGCCCGACGAATGGATCGGCAAGATCGCCATCCAGATGGTTCCGGCGGCGATCGGCGCCCTGCTGGCCAAGAGCCAGTTCGGCGAGGAGGAGACGGAGGAGGACGTCGAGGACGAGGAGGAGCCCTACGGCAGCGAGCTCTTCCTGATGGCGGTCGGGGCGCTCTTCCTCGGCTTCAACGTCGCCCCCACCGAGGAGATGATGATGATCTCCTACCAGATGACGGAATGGCACGCGCTGGCGCTGATGGCGCTGTCGCTGGCGCTGATGCACGGCTTCGTCTTCGCCCTCGGCTTCGCTGGCGGCGCCGACGTGTCGCCCGACGAGCCGTGGTGGAGCGCGTTCGTCCGCCTCACCCTTCCGGGCTACGTCATCGCGCTGGCGATCAGCCTCTACCTGCTGTGGATCTTCGCCCGCACCGACGGCCTCGACGCGGACGGCGTGGCGATGGCCGCCGTGGTCCTGGCCTTTCCCTCCGCGATCGGCGCCGCCGCGGCGCGGCTGATCCTGTAAGGCGCGCGCCATGGCGAAGGAACGCAGGAAGGGCAGGAAGTCGCAGGCGGCGAGACCGGCCGTCGAATGGGTCGCCGGCGCCCTGTCGTGCACCCTCGTCGTCCTGCTGATCGCCTTCCTTCTCCATCAGGCGGTCTCGGAGGACGGCCTCGCGCCCGACCTCGCGGTCGCCGTCACCGCCGTTGAGCAGGCCGGAAACGGCACCGTCGTCAGCATCGAGGTCACCAACAGGGGCGACGCGGCGGCCGCCGCCGTCACGGTTCACGCGACACGCAGGGAGGTGGGCGCTCCGGGCGCTCCGAAAACGGTCGAGTTCGACTACATCGCCGGGCATGCGGTCCGCCGCGGCGCGCTCGTCTTCTCCGGCGAGACCATCCCGCCGGACGCGCTTGAGGTCGGCATCGGCGGCTACGTGAAGCCGTGACGTCTACCTCTGGTCGTTGTAGGCGCGCTTCGTCTGGCCGACCATCCTCGCCAGTTCCGAGAAGGCGCAGATGTCGGTGTCGTCGGCCGAGCCGTTGGCCAGCCGCAGCAGCCGGATCGGGAAGCAGGCCGCGTCGCGGTTCGACGGCGGCAGGTCCTCCTGCAGGCGCTCCTCGCCGGTCATCGAAGCCTCGGCCCGGGCGAAGGCGAGGTCGACCTCCTCGACCGAGAGAACGCCCTTCCGGACAAGCGCCTGGGTGAGGGAGGCCACGGCCATCATGAGGCCTTCGATCTGGAGATTGGCGACGTTCATCGTATCCTCCGCTTGCTGATGCGGAGAGAACGCGGGAGGCGGGCAAGCGATCCATCCGGGCGGACGGCAAGCTGCCTGCGCGGCCGCGATCGGCAGCCGTGCCGGCTCCAAAAACGAGAGCCCGGCGAGCAGCGCTCGTCGGGCTCCTTTGTGAATGATGCCTGAACCAGGCAATCTCTCGCTTTGGTTTCCTGCCATTCACGTTCCCTGAACGCGCCACCGCGGCGCTTGTTCCGGGCCGGCGCGTTTTTTTTGACGACGGCGGCGCGGAACCTATCGCGGCGCGGCCGGTTCGGACGCAAACGGCAGAGGAGACATCCCATGGCCAGATGCGACCGGCGCGGCCGCCGCGACAGGACCGGAGCGGCCGGAACCAGCGATCGGGTGCGGCGATGACCGCCCTGACAGCCATCGCCTTCAACGCCACGCTGAAGCCCGGTTCCTCCGGAGACCCTTCGTCCACCGATCGCATGCTGCGGCTCGTGCTCGACGCGATGAAGGAGCACGGCGTCGAGGGCGAGGTCGTCAGGCTGGTCGACCACGACATCAAGCCCGGCGTCACCTCTGACGAGGGCGCCGGCGACGCCTGGCCGGCATTGCGCGACCGCGTCCTCGCCGCAGACATTCTGATCTTCGGCACGCCGATCTGGCTGGGCCAGCCGTCCAGCGTCTGCAAGCGGGTGCTGGAGCGGATGGACGCTTTCCTGTCGGAGACCGACGACGACGGCCGGATGGTCTCCTACGGCCGCGTGGCGGCCGTCGCCGTCGTCGGCAACGAGGACGGCGCCCACCATGTCTCGGCCGAGCTCTACCAGGCGCTCAACGACGTCGGCTTCAGCCTGGCGCCGAACGCCGTGGCCTACTGGGTCGGCGAGGCCATGGGCAAGGTCGACTTCCGCGATCTGGAGGACGTGCCCGAGGAGGTGAGCGTGGCCGTCGCCATGCTCGCCCGCAACACCGTCCACCTGGCACGGCTGCTGAAGGCGAACGCCTATCCCGGCGAGGAATAGGCGCCGCCCTCGAGGCCGGACAGCCAGCGCAGGACGATCGATTCCTCCCCGTCCAGCCCCTTGAGCGGGCGCGGCAGACGCCGGCCTATCGACCCGATCTCGTCTCTCAGGCGCCCCTGCTGCCATGCCTCGACCACCGCCGGGTGGACGTAGCAGCGGCGGCACACGGCGCGCGTGTTACGCAGCATCCCGGCCACCTCGTCCAGCACGCCGTTGAGCACGGCCGCCTGCTCGCGCTTCGAGGCCGGCAGCTCCTTCCCGCCGAGCGCCAGCGCCGCCGACACCGTGGCGCCCCAGGTGCGGAAGTGCTTGGAGGTGAAGTCCGCCCCGGTCGCCTCGCGGATATAGGCGTTGACGTCCTGCGAGCGGATGAGGTGGCGATCGCCGTCGTCGCCGACATACTGGAAGAGGCGCTGGCCCGGCAGCTCCTGGATCGCGCGCACGACGCCGGCGACCCTGCGGTCGGAGAGCTTCAACCGCCACACCTGCCCGGACTTGCCGGTGAAGGAGAAGCGCAGGCTCGATCCCTCGACCGCGAGATGGCGCGACCGCAGCGTCGTCAGGCCGAAGCTGTTGTTCTCGCGCGCATAGGAATCGTTGCCGACCCGGATCAGCGTGTTGTCGAGCAGCCGCACCACGGAGGCGACCACCCTTTCCCGCGGCAGGCCGTGGCGCCGCAGGTCCGCATCGATGCGCCGGCGCAGCCTGGGCAGGGCGCGGGCGAAGGCGACGAGGCTGGAGAACTTTCCCTCGTCGCGGCAGGCCGCCCACGCCGGGTGATAGCGATACTGCTTGCGGCCGCGCTGGTCGCGCCCCGTCGCCTGGATGTGACCGGCGGGATCGGGACATATCCATACGTCGCTCCACGCCGGCGGGATCGCCAGGGCCCGGATCCGCGCCGTCTCGTCCTCGCCGAGCCGCCTGCCGCGCAGGTCGACGTAGGAGAACCCCTTTCCGGCCCGGCGGCGGCGGTAGCCCGGCTCGGCATCGCTGACATAGGCGAGATCGGCGCGCTCGGCCGCCTGCTCCGGTGTGGGCCTGCTCGACATGGTTCCGGCGTCCGATCGCTGCTGCCTGTTCCCGATCCTGCGCCTCAACCTCCCGGCGCCGATCTGGTTCCGCGCGGTCCGCCCGGGGAGGCCGCGATGCGGCGGCGGCACGTTTTCGTGCAACCGGAAGCCCCCCGCGAACGTTATCTATCCTTTTGACGGGTGTTCTGGATCACGGGAGGCTTCACATGACCCTATCGCGTTTTCTCGCCGGTGCCGCTGTCGCGCTCGGCCTGTCCACCTTCTCCGCCGGCGCGCAGGTGGTGGTTTCGTCCAAGATCGACACGGAGGGCGGCGTGCTCGGCCACATCATCCAGCTCGTGCTGAACGCCAACGACATCGCCACCACCGACAGGATCCAGCTCGGCGGCACGCCGGTGGTGCGCAACGCGATCCTCGCCGGGGAGATCGACATCTATCCCGAGTACACCGGCAACGCCGCCTACTTCTTCGAGAAGGCGGACGACCCTTTGTGGAAGGACGCCGCGCAGGCCTATGAGGAGGCGAGAAAGCTCGACTACGACGCCAACAAGCTGATCTGGCTCTCGCCGTCGCCCGCCAACAACACCTGGGGCATCGCGCTGCGCAAGGACGTCGCGGAAGCGAACGGCCTCGTCACCCTGACCGACTTCGGCGCCTATGTCGCCGGCGGCGGTACGATCGTGCTCGCCGCCTCGGCCGAGTTCGTCAACTCGGCCGCGGCCCTGCCGGCGGTCCAGCCCCCCAACGGCTT
>JAEZXF010000378.1 GCA_023419995.1 Pseudomonadota bacterium
CCGAGGCGCTGGGCTACGTGGCGGTTGCGCCGTCGGCCGCGCGCGCGGCCTGAGAGGCGGCGGCGGGGCTTCCGGTCCCGCGCGCCGGACGGAAAGCGCGGGTGGCGTCCCTGGCCCGGAACGCCACCCGCGTCGCGCGCGCTGCTGGAGCGGCTGGGCCGTGCGGCCCGTTCCGGCTTCTCCGCTCGCGCAAACCGTCAGACGATGTCGGCGAGCACCTCGTCGACGTCCTGCAGGCGGCAATAGCCGCCGAAGGCCCACAGCCCCGTCGCGTGGCGCTCGTCTGTATAGGTGGCGCAGGCGTCGCTGGCGCAGATCATGTAGTAGCCGCGGTCGGCGCCGTCGCGCACGGCCATGTCGACGCACTGGTCGGTGAGGAAGCCGACGACGATGACGTTCTCGATGCCGAGATTGCGCAGCACGTAGTCGACATTGGTCGAGTTGAAGATGCCCGAGGAGGTCTTGGGCAGGACGATGTCGTCCTCGTGCGGGGCGACGAGATCGATGACCTTGGCCAGCGGCGAGCCGCGCGGCACGAGGATGTTCGACAGCTTGTGGTCGAGCGAGCGATCGCGGCCGTCGCGCGTCAGCGCCTCGATCACCGTGTAGACGATCTCGACGCCGCGGGCGCGGGCGCCGTCGACCAGCCGCTTCATCGCGGGCAGGGCGCGGTCGTGCAGGGCGCGGTCGAACTCCGGATACTGCGCCAGCACCTCGGGCACGAGCTCCGCGTTCTGCGCATCGACGACGAGCACGGCGGTGCGGGCCGCGACGAGCTTGCGGTCCCTGCCTTCGTAGCGCGCGAGGGTGCTGCCGGTTTGTTCGCTCATTCCTGCCTCTTCGTTACCGTTCCGCCGCCTCCCTGGCGGCCTTCGCGTTCATTCCTTGGTTATGGCGGCGCATTCGCCCCGGCACAAACGAAGACGGAGCCCGAAGGCCCCGTCTCCCGGCAAGAAGGCTTCCTTACTGCGGAAGCCAGATTTCCTCGACCTTGAACTCGCCGCCGGTGACGCTGATGATCGAGATCGGCTTCGGTGGCACCATGGTGTCGCGGGTGTAGCTGATCTCGCCCGTCACCGCCTTGAAGCCACGGGTTTCGGCGAGCGCGTCGCGGATCTTGGCCGGCTCGGCCGAGTCGGCGCGCTTGATGGCGTCGGCGAGTAGGTTCAGCGCGTCATAGCCGAGCGGCGCGAAGGAGTTCTCCGGCTCGATGCCGTACTCGGCCTTGTAGTCCTCGATGAACTTCTTCACCTCGGGGCGGTCGTCGCCGAGATAGGTATGGGTCGAGAAGTAGACGCCGTTGGCGAGCTCGGGGCCGGGAACCGTCGAGACGAGCTGGGTGTCGAAGCCGTCGCCGGAGATGATGGCGAGGTCGAGGCCCTGCTCGCGGATCTGCTTGACGGAGAGGCCGGCCTCCGACGGGATCGCCGAGACGAAGACGGCGTCCGGCTTGGGATCGATCGCCGCGAGGCGGGCGATCTGGGCCGAGAAGTCGGTGTCGCCCATCATGAAGATGTCCTCGCCGACGATCTCGCCGCCCTTCTCCTTGAAGCGCTGGACGAAGAACTTGCTCAGCGCCTTGGTGAAGTCCATCGAGTTGTCGGTCCACACCGCGACGCGGCGGGCGCCGAGCTTGTCGTAGGCGTAGTCGGCGATGGCGAAGGACTGGTCGTCATCGCCGAAGGCGGTCATGAACATGTGGTCGCCGACCCACTGCGGCAACTCGGGATGGGTCGCGCCGGAGGTGAGGAACGGAATGCCCTTCTCCTGGAAGAGCGGGGCGCCGGCCATCACGAAGGTGGTGTCCGACTGGCCGAAGCCGGCGACGACGCCTTCCGACAGCACGCGCTGCGCGGCGACCGCGGTTTCCTGCTGGTCGGTCTTGCCGTCCGGCGCGATCAGCTCGATCTGCTTGCCGAGGAGGCCGCCGGCGGCGTTGATCTGCTTGGCTGCGAGCTGGGCACCCTTGAGCGACGGGCCATCGAGCGAGGACATGCCGCCGGTCAGGTTGTAGAGCGCGCCGATCTTGATGGTCTCCTGGGCGCTGGCGGATCCGAGCATGGCCGCCATGACCAAGGCCGATATCGAAAGTAGTGCTTTCATCTCTCGCTTCCCCTGTTTATGCCGCCTTCCCAACGCATTGCCGGCCAAGCCGGAAGACGTGCGGCATTTATGAAACAAGGATGCAATGGCTGATGCCGTTCGTCAACAGAACGGTACATTTTTCTTCATCAAATCAAATTTGTCTGATTTGATACAGAGAGGGGAGGAGAGGTCATGACAGGAACAGAGTCCGCGGACGTGCTGGAACGCCTGAGAAGGGAATTGCCGTCGCTGAGCCAGCGCGAGGCGCGCGCCGCGCGCCATCTCGTCGCCAACTATCCGATGGCGGGGCTGAACACGGTCGCCGAGTTCGCGGAGCAGAGCGGCGTCAGCACCGCGACCGTGCTCCGGCTGGTGCGGCGCCTGGGCTTCTCCGTCTATGCCGACTTCCAGGACTCGCTGCGCCGGCATCTCGAGGTGACTCTGCAATCGCCGCTCCTGCGCTTCAGCCAGCCGGAGGGGCGGCCGGCGGGCGCGCAATCGCATTTCCTCCACCGCTTCACCGCCAACCTGGCCGCGAGCATCGAGGAGCTGGATCGCGTCGTGCCGGTGAGCGAGTTCGACGCCGTGGTGTCGCTCCTGTCCGAGCAGCGGCGCGACCTCCATTTCCTCGGCGGTCGCTATTCGTCCAACCTGGCCGCCTACATCGCCGACCTGCTTTCGGCGGTGCGCGGCAAGATCCATGTCGTCGGCGGGCAGACGCAGCGATGGCCGCAGCACCTGCTCGACATCGGCCGCAACAGCGTGCTCGTCGTCTTCGACGTGCGCCGCTACCAGCAGGACGTGATCGACTTCGCCCACAAGGCCGCGACCCAGCAGGGCGCGACCGTGGTGCTCTTCACCGACATCTGGCAGTCGCCGGTCTCGCGCGTCGCGCGTCACGTGCTGCCGTTCCCGGTCGAGTCGCCCTCGGTGTTCGACATGCTCACCGCCGGCATGGCGCTCGGCGAGGCCGTGGTCGGCGCGACGGCCGCGCGGATCGGCGGCGACGGCAGGACGAGGATCGAGCGGCTCGAGACGCTGCGCGGCGAGCGCGCCGAGCCGGCGCGCTAGGCAGACCACAGGATCAGGAAGACACAGGGGACCAGGATGAAGAGAGAAGAAATCGTAATGCTGTGCACCAACGACCTCGGCGGCCAGACGCGCGGCAAGGGGTTTCCGGCATCCGATCTGCGGGAACGGCTGGGGAAGGGCATCGGCTGGACGCCGACCAACAGCATGATCACCTCGCACGGCCCGATCGCGCCGAGCCCGTGGGGGCCGTTCGGCGACCTCGTCCTGATCCCGGATCCCGACACCCGCGTGCGGGTCGATTTCGGAGAGGACGCGGCCGCCGAGCACTTCGTCATGGGCGACATCCTGCATCTCGACGGCACGCCGTGGCCGGTCTGCCCGCGCGGCTTCCTGAAGCGCGTCCTCGCCGCCATCGAAACCCGCCACGGCCTGAAGGTGAAGGCCGCCTTCGAGCACGAATTCGTCTACGAGGCGGTCGACGAGAAGCCCAACGCCAGCTACGCGCTCGATTCGTTCCGCCGGCAGGGCGTCTTCGCCGAGAGCTACCTCGGCGCGCTGAAGGAGGCGGGGCTGTCGCTCGACACCTTCATGCCGGAATACGGGCCGAAGCAGTACGAGGTGACGGTGGGACCGGCGATCGGCGTGGCCGCGGCCGATCAGGCGGTGGCCGTGCGCGAGATCGCGCGCGCGGTGGCGCACCATCTCGGCGGCCGGGTCTCCTTCACGCCGATCCTGCGCCCCGACGCCGTCGGCAACGGCGTCCACGTCCATTTCAGCCTGGTCGACGCCGCGACCGGCGCGCCGGTCAACCACGACCCGTCGCATGCCGACGGCATGTCCGCCCGCGCCGGCAGCTTCGTGGCCGGCATGCTCGCATGCCTGCCCGCCATCACCGCGGTCACGGCGGCGGCCTCGATCTCCTACCTGCGGCTGACCCCCAACCGCTGGAGCGCGGCCTACAACAATCTCGGCTATCGCGACCGCGAGGCCGGCGTGCGCAGCTGCCCGGTGATCCAGACCGCCGACATCGCCAGGCAGTTCCACTTCGAGTTCCGCGCCGCCGACGCGGCGGCGAGCCCCTATCTGGTGCTGGGCGCGATGCTGGCGGCGGGCCTCCACGGCCTCGACGCCGGGCTGCCGATCCCGGCCGTGTGCGAGGGCGCGCCGCAGAACCTTCCGGCCGAGCGGCTGCGCGCGCTGAACATCGTGCGCCTGCCGCAGTCGCTCGGCGAGGCGCTCGACCTGTTCGAGGCCGACACGACGCTGGCCGACAGCTTCGGGCCGGAGCTGAAGGCGGCCTATCTGGCGCACAAGCGCTTCGAGGCCGAGTTCATGGGCAAGCTTTCGATCGACGAGCAGTGCGCCCGCTACGCGGCGGCGTACTGACGGCGGCGCAGGAGTCATCCTTTCCGACGTTTGCGCTGCCCCTCACCTGCCTGCCGGCATCCTCTCCCCGTAAACGGGGAG
>JAEZXF010000417.1 GCA_023419995.1 Pseudomonadota bacterium
GGATGTCGGCGCGCTGACGCCGCCGCTCTGGGGCTTCGAGGAGCGCGAGAAGCTGATGGTGTTCTATGAGCGGGCCTCGGGCGCGCGCATGCACGCGGCCTATTTCCGTCCCGGCGGCGTGCACCAGGATCTGCCAGACCGGCTGGTCGAGGATCTCGGCAAATGGGTCGATCCCTTCCTCAAGGCGGTCGACGACCTCGACGACCTGCTGACGGCCCACCGCATCTTCAAGCAGCGCAACGTCGACATCGGCGTCGTCAAGCTCGAGGACGCCTGGGCGCGCGGCTTCTCCGGCGTCATGGTGCGCGGCTCCGGCGCGGCGTGGGACCTGCGCAAGTCGCAGCCCTACGAGTGCTACGCCGAGATGGAGTTCGACGTCCCGATCGGCAAGAACGGCGACTGCTACGACCGCTACCTGATCCGCATGGAGGAGATGCGCCAGTCGGCGAAGATCATCCGCCAGTGCGTCGACCTGCTGCTCGGCAAGGATCGCCACGGGCCGGTCTCTTCGACCGACGGCAAGGTCGTGCCGCCCAAGCGCGGCGAGATGAAGCGCTCGATGGAGGCGCTCATCCACCACTTCAAGCTCTACACCGAGGGCTACCGCGTGCCGGCGGGCGAGGTCTATGCCGCCGTCGAAGCGCCGAAGGGCGAGTTCGGCGTCTACCTCGTCTCCGACGGGACCAACAAGCCCTACCGCTGCAAGCTGCGCGCGCCCGGTTTCGCGCATCTGCAGGCCATGGATTTCCTGTGCCGCGGCCACATGCTGGCCGACGTCGCGGCGATCCTAGGCTCCCTCGACATCGTGTTTGGTGAGGTCGACCGTTAATGTCCGTCCGCCGTCTCGCAGAAGAAGCCGTCCAGCCCGCCAGTTTCGCCTTCAACGGCGAGAACGCGGCCTGGGCACAGCAGACCATCGACAAGTACCCCAAGGGGCGCGAGGCGTCGGCGGTGATCCCGCTGCTCATGCGGGCGCAGGAGCAGGAAGGCTGGGGCTCGCGGGCGACGATCGAGTACGTCGCCAACATGCTCGGCATGCCCTACATCCGCGTGCTCGAGGTCGCGACCTTCTACACGCAGTTCCAGATCAAGCCCGTCGGCACGCGCGCCCACATTCAGGTCTGCGGCACCACGCCCTGCATGCTGCGCGGCGCCGAGGACCTGAAGCAGGTCTGCCGCGACAAGATCCACCCCGAGCAGTTCCATCCCAACGCGGACGGCACGCTGTCCTGGGAGGAGGTCGAGTGCCAGGGCGCCTGCGTCAACGCTCCCATGGTCATGATCTTCAAGGACACCTACGAGGATCTGACGCCGGAGCGGCTGGCCGAGATCATCGACGAGTTCGAGGCGGGCAGGGGCGCCGACGTGCCGGCCGGCCCGCAGAACGGCCGCACCTACTCGGCGCCGATTTCCGGCCTGACCGCGCTGACCGACGAGAAGGCGATCCTCAAGGAGACGCGCGACCGCGAGACCAAGGCCGCCGCCAAGGCGGCGAAGGCCGAGGCGGCGATCGCGCCGAGCAACGCCGCCAAGCCGAAGACCGACGCCATCGAGACCAATCCGGTGATCAAGTCGCCGTCGAAGGCCAAGGCGAGCGCCAGGGCCGAGGCGGCGGTGAGCGTCAAGGCGCCGGCGGAGAACAAGGCCGCGGCCGACACCGCGGCAAGCGGCGAGAAGCGCAGCCACTCCGGCAAGGCGCCCGAGCCCGTGCACGCCTTCAAGGCCCCGGAAGCCGGCAAGGCGGAGCCCGTCGTCTCGCTCGACGATCCGAACCGCCCCGCGGCGATCGACCGGCCCGAGAGGCCCGACGATCTCCAGCTGATCGCCGGCGTCGGCCCGCGCAACGAGGCGCTGCTCAACGAGCTCGGCATCTACACCTGGGCGCAGGTCGCCGCGTGGAAGAAGGCCGAGCGCGAGTGGGTGGACAGCTACCTGCGCTTCAAGGGCCGGATAGAGCGCGAGGAATGGGTGAAGCAGGCCAAGGCGCTCGCCAAGGGCGGCGAGGCCGAGTACATCCGCGTCTTCGGCAAGAAGCCGAGGTGAGGGGGTAGCGATGCTGCAGGACAGGGACCGCATCTTCACCAACATCTACGGCCGGTTCGACCGGTCGCTGGCCGGCGCGATGCACCGCGGCCACTGGGACAACACGCGGGCGCTGATCGACAGGGGCCGCGACTGGATCATCGACGAGATGAAGGCGTCGGGCCTGCGCGGCCGCGGCGGCGCGGGCTTCCCGACCGGCCTGAAATGGTCGTTCATGCCCAAGCAGAGCGACGGCCGGCCGCATTACCTCGTCGTCAACGCCGACGAGTCCGAGCCCGGCACCTGCAAGGACCGCGAGATCCTGCGCCACGACCCGCACACGCTGGTCGAGGGTTGCCTGATCGCCGGCTTCGCCATGGGCGCGCATACCGGCTACATCTACGTGCGCGGCGAGTTCGTGCGCGAGCGCGAGGCGCTGCAGCGCGCGGTCGACGAGGCCTACGAGGCCGGCCTTCTCGGCAAGGACAACAAGAACGGCTGGGATTTCGACCTCTACGTCCATCACGGCGCCGGCGCCTATATCTGCGGCGAGGAGACGGCGCTGCTCGAAAGCCTCGAGGGAAAGAAGGGCCAGCCGCGCCTGAAGCCGCCTTTCCCGGCCAATGTCGGCCTCTACGGCTGCCCGACGACGGTCAACAACGTCGAGTCGATCGCGGTGGCGCCGACCATCCTGCGCCGCGGCGCGGCGTGGTTCTCGTCATTCGGCCGCCCGAACAATGTCGGCACCAAGCTGTTCTGCATCTCCGGGCACGTCAACACGCCGTGCACCGTCGAGGAGGCGATGTCGATCCCGTTCCGCGAGCTGATCGACCGGCATTGCGGCGGCATCCGCGGCGGCTGGGACAACCTCCTGGCGGTCATTCCGGGCGGCTCGTCGGTTCCGCTGGTCCCGGCCGAGCAGATCATCGACGCGCCGATGGATTTCGACGCGCTGCGCGACCTGAGGTCCGGCCTCGGTACCGCCGCCGTCATCGTCATGGACAAGTCCACCGACATCGTGAAGGCGATCGCGCGGCTCAGCTACTTCTACAAGCACGAGAGCTGCGGCCAGTGCACGCCGTGCCGCGAGGGCACCGGCTGGATGTGGCGCGTCATGGAGCGCCTCGTGGTCGGCCAGGCGCAGAAGCGCGAGATCGACATGCTGCTCGACGTGACCAAGCAGGTCGAGGGCCACACGATCTGCGCGCTGGGCGACGCCGC
>JAEZXF010000009.1 GCA_023419995.1 Pseudomonadota bacterium
AAGCCGTCGACCGCTTCGCCGAGGCGCAGGCAGCACAGCCGGCGCGGGCAGCACAGCCGAAGCGGCCGGCGGAAGATGCGGAGCGGCCCCGGCCCCCGGCGCAACCGCCCCGCCCGGCCGCGCCGGCGATGGCGGTGCCCGACGAGGCACAGGCGGCGCGCGCGCGCGAGCTGGCGCGGCAAGCCGGGACGCTCGACGAACTGCGCGAGATCCTCGACGGCTTCGACGGCTGCAACCTCAAGTTCGGGGCCAAGCAGACGGTGTTCAGCGACGGCAACCCGCGGGCGCCGCTGATGCTCGTCGGCGAGGCGCCGGGCCGCGACGAGGACATCGAGGGCAAGCCCTTCGTCGGCCGCTCCGGCCGGCTGCTCGACCGGATGCTGGCGGCGATCGGTATCGACCGCAGGGAGGGCGCCTACATCGCCAACGTCATCCCGTGGCGGCCGCCCGGCAACCGCACGCCGACGCCGCTGGAGACGGAAATCTGCCGCCCGTTCATCGAGCGGCAGATCGAGCTTGCCAATCCGAAGGTGCTGGTGACGCTGGGCGGCCCTTCGGCCAAGGTGCTGCTGCATGCGACCGAAGGCGTGCTGCGCATGCGCGGCAAGTGGAAGGTGCACGTGACGGCCTCGGGCGTCGAGATCCCGGCCATGCCGACGCTGCACCCCGCCTACCTGCTGAGAAATCCCGCCCACAAGAAGCTCGCGTGGCGGGATTTCCTCGAGATCCGGGCGAAGCTGGAAGCGGTGTCCGGCTCCTGAGGCGCGGCGGATCCGGCCTGACCGGGGCGACCCGCTTCATGGCGTTTCCGATCAGGCAGCGGCCGCGGCCGCCGGCCGCAGGGCCAGCCCCTCAAGGATCGCGAAGGCCGCCACCGCGGCCGCCTGCGCCAGAACGAAGGCGACGCCGAGCGCGTTCGGCGCGATGGGAGCGAACATGAGGATCCCGATGCTCGCCGCCACCCAGGCCCAGTTGATGAACACGATCTCGCGCAGCCATGAGCGGGGGATCGTGGCCCGCCGCGCCATCACCAGGAGGAAGGCGGCGACGGGCACCAGCAGCACGCCGGCCCAGAAGATCAGCCCGGCAGGCAGGCCGAGCAGGCGGGCGAGGAAGCCGGAGCCGAGAACGGTCAGCGCGGCGGCAGCGGCGCCCATGGCCGCGTCTGCCAGAAGCGTGGCGCGAAGGAAGGGGGTGTTGTCGATCGTCATGGCATCCATCCTGTTCTGGAGAGCGATGACCGGAGCATGGGCGAGAAACATCGGGCTGGCGATTACGCGACAGGTAATAGGAATGCGGATCGCGGGACGCTAGCCTCGGCGGACGGAAGCGAGGAGCACGCAATGGGCACGACGCAGACCACCGCCGGCACGATGATCCGCGAATGGCGGGCGCGCCGCCGCATGAGCCAGCTCGACCTCGCGCTCCAGGCGGAAATCTCGCAGCGGCATCTGAGCTTCGTCGAAAGCGGTCGCGCCCGACCGTCGCGGGAGATGGTGCTGCGGCTCGCCGAGCACATGGAGGTGCCGCTGCGCCAGCGCAACCATCTGCTGATCGCGGCCGGGTTCGCGCCGTCCTACGGCGAGCGGGACCTCGGCGACCCGCGCCTCAAGCCGGCGCTCGCGGCGGTGGAGCTCGTCCTCAAGGGCCACGAGCCCTATCCCGCCATCGCCGTCGACCGCGGCTGGAACATGGTGCTGGCCAACGCCGCGGCGGCACCCTTCCTCGACGGCATCGCCGAGGCGGCGCTGCTCCGGCCGCCGGTCAACGTGCTGCGGCTGGCGCTGCATCCCGGCGGGCTCGCGCCGAGGATCGTCAATCTCGACGAGTGGCGCGCCCATCTCATCGGCCGGCTGCGCCACCAGATCGACGCCACGGCCAGCTCCGAGCTCCAGGCCCTCGAGCGCGAGCTATCGTCCTATCCGGGACGGCCGGTTCCCGCCGGGCGAAGCCACGATCCCGCCTCCGAGATCGCGGTACCGATGCGCGTCGACATGGACGGGACGGTGCTTTCCTTCATCACCACCGTCACCGTGTTCGGCACGCCGCTCGACGTGACGCTGTCGGAGCTTGCCATCGAATCGTTCTTCCCGGCGGATGCGGAGACCGGCGATTTCCTGCGCCGGCTGGCCGAGGGCAGGCGCTGACTATTGCGGCGGCGCGACCTTGCGCGCCTTGCCGCGCTCCAGCCCGAGGCGGCGCTCGCGCCAGATGATGAAGATGCCGGCGCCGACGACGATCAGCCCGCCGACGATGGTGTTGGCGGTGGGCACGTCGCCAAAGGCGAGGAATCCGACGACGATGCCGAGGATCATTGAGGTGTACTCGAACGGCGCGACGGTCGACGCCTCGGCATGGCGGTAGGCCTCGGTCATCAGGATCTGGGCGACGCCGCCGCAGACGCCGCCCATGACCAGGCAGGTCGCCTGCCAGGCGGTGAGCGGCGCCCAGCCGAACGGGATGGTCAGAAGCGAGGCGGCCGTCGCCGTCAGCGAGAACCACAGCACGATGGTCGGCGTGCGCTCGGTCTGGACGAGCCGGCGTACCAGCAGCATGGCGATGGCCGAGCAGGTGGCGGCCAGCAGCGCGGCGACGACGCCCGTCGTGCGCTCGGGACTGACGTCGTCGCCGAACAGCGACAGGTTGGGCCACGAGATGATGACGACGCCGATCAGGCCGACGACGACGGCCGTCCAGCGATAGGCACGCACCGCCTCGTGCAGGAACAGCGCGCTGAACACCACGACCAGCAGGGGCTGGGCGTAGTTCAGCATGATGGCCTCCGGCAGCGGCAGGCGCGTCAGGGCGATGAAAGTGAAGGCCATCGACACCACGCCGACCGCGCCGCGGGCGATATGGCCGAAGGGATGCGAGGTGCGCAGCGCGACGCGCAGCTCGTGCCGCCAGGCCAGCATGACGAGGATCGGAAAGATCGCGAAGAAGGAGCGGAAGAAGACGATCTGCCCCGCCGGGAGCTGGCCTGCCGCCTTGATGAAGGACGACATGGCGACGAACACCGAGACCGAGAGCACCTTGAGCAGGATCCCGCGCAGCGTGTTGCCCGACATCGTGGAGGATGGTGGAGAGGCTTCGCCTGCCATGTCTAGATGCGGTTCTGCCGCCGGCGGGGCGCGGCGGCGCAGGGGCTGGTCATGGTCGGCGGTTCACTCCGGGGCAGGTTCCGCGTCGTCCGCAGGCTGGGGCGGCGCAGCGGACAGGGGTCATCTATGGACGATTCCGCCGGCACTGTGAAGCCGAAGCCGGCGCCGCCCGATGGTCCAAGGAGTGTTTTGCGCACGGCAGCGATCATGTAAGACCGTGACTCGAAATTGGACGCGGGCCGGCGGTTGACCGGCCGAGAGAGGCGGCAGCGCATGCGCAAGGATACGGGCCAGGTTTTCCGCATCGAGGATTACCGGCCATGCGGCTACACCATTCCGCGGACGCGCCTCGCCTTCGTCCTCGACGCGCAGGAAACTCTGGTCACGGCCGAGCTGGACATCGAGCGCCGCGAGGACGTCCCCGCCGGGACGCCGCTGGTCCTCGACGGCGACGAGCTGGACTTCGTCGGCCTGTCGATCGACGGCAAGCCGGCCGACGCCGCCGCGTTCGAGGCAGGGCCGCAGGGATTGACGATCCCGCGCCCGCCGCGCGGGCGATCCTTCCGCCTGACGATCGTCACCCGGCTCGATCCCTCGCGCAACGGCACGCTGATGGGCCTCTACCGCTCGAACGGTGTCTGGTGCACGCAATGCGAGCCGGAGGGCTTTCGCCGCATCACCTATTTCCTCGACCGGCCGGACATGCTGTCGGTCTACACGGTGCGCATCGAGGCCGGCCGCAAGGACGCCCCGCTCCTGCTGTCCAACGGCAACCCGGTGGAAAGCGGCGATCTCGGCGGCGGGCGCCACTATGCCGTCTGGCACGACCCCTTCCCGAAGCCGTCCTACCTGTTCGCGCTCGTCGCCGGCGACCTCGCCGTGGTCGAGGACGCGTTCGTCACCGCCTCCGGCCGCCGCGTCGCCCTCGCCATCCATGTCGAGCACGGCAAGGAGCGCCGCGCCGCCTACGCCATGGACGCGCTGAAGCGGTCGATGCGCTGGGACGAGGAGGTGTTCGGCCTCGAATACGACCTCGACGTGTTCAACATCGTCGCCGTCTCAGACTTCAACATGGGGGCGATGGAGAACAAGGGCCTCAACATCTTCAACGACAAGTACGTGCTCGCCGACGAGGCGACGGCGACCGACGCCGACTTCGCCAACATCGAGGCGATCATCGCCCACGAGTACTTCCACAACTGGACGGGCAACCGCATCACCTGCCGCGACTGGTTCCAGCTCTGCCTGAAGGAAGGGCTGACCGTGTTCCGCGACCACGAGTTCTCCGCCGACCAGCGCTCGCGCGCCGTCAAGCGCATCGCCGAGGTGCGCACGCTGCGCGCGCATCAGTTCCCCGAGGACCAGGGGCCGCTCGCCCACCCGGTGCGGCCGCGCCGCTACCGGGAGATCAACAACTTCTACACGGCCACGGTCTACGAGAAGGGCTCGGAGGTGGTGCGGATGATCCGCACCATCCTCGGCAGCGACGACTTCCGCAAGGGGCTGCGGCTCTACCTCACCCGGCACGACGGCGACGCCGCCACCATCGAGGACTTCGTCCGCGCCTTCGAGGAGGTGTCCGGCCGCGACCTGACGCAGTTCGCGCTGTGGTACCACCAGGCCGGCACGCCCAACCTGGCGATCTCGGCGACGCACGACCCGGCCGCGGCGGAGTTCACCCTCGAGATCGAGCAGTCGGTGCCGCCGACCCCGTCGGAAAGCCGCAAGCGGCTGATGCACATCCCGCTCGCCTTCGGCCTCGTCGGCGCCGACGGCCGCGCCATCCCGCCCTCCTCCGTCGAGGGCGCGGCCGTCGAGGACGGCGTCATCCACGTCCGCAAGCGCAAGCACACGGTGCGCTTCGGCGGCGTCGCGGAGCGGCCGGCGCTGTCGCTCAACCGCGGCTTCTCCGCGCCGATCACCCTGTCGGTCGAGCAGAAGCCGGAGGACCTGCTGTTCCTGGCCCGCCGGGACGGCGACCTCGTGGCGCGCTGGCAGGCGCTGAACACGCTCTTCAGCGATGCGCTGATCCGCGGCTTCCGCGCGGTGCGACGGCAGGAGAAGCCCGGCTTCGACGCCGGGCTGGTGCAGGCGGCGGGCGAGATCGCGGCCGACGAGACGCTCGAGCCGGCCTATCGCGCGCTGGCGCTGACGCTGCCGGCCGAGGCCGACATCGCCCGCGAGATCGGCTCGGACATCGATCCCGACGCCATCTTCGCCGCGCGCGAGGACCTCGTCGGCGCGATCGCCGGCAGCAACGCCGCGACCTTCGCCGGCCTCTATCGCGACCTTGCGGACAGCGGGCCGTTCAGCCCGGACGCGGCGAGCGCCGGGCGGCGCGCGCTGCGCAACCTCCTCCTGACCTATCTCGGCGCCGCGCCGGGCGGCATCGCGCTCGCCGCGGACCAGTTCGGGCGGGCGACCAACATGACCGACAAGGCGGCGGCGCTGACCGTGCTCGCGCACCGCTTCCCCGGCGAGGCGGAGACGGTGGCCGCGCTCGCCGCCTTCGAGAAGGAGCATGGCGGCGACCCGCTGGCGCTCGACAAATGGTACCTGACGCAGGCGACGGTGCCGGGCGAGAGCGCGGTCGAGCTGGTCAAGGCGCTGACCAAGCATCGCGGGTTCTCGCTCGCCAACCCCAACCGGGTGCGGGCGCTGATCGGCACGTTCTCGACCATGAACCAGACGGGCTTCCACCGTTCCGACGGCGCGGGGTACCGCTTCTTCGCCGAAACGGTGCTGGAGATCGAGAAGCGCAACCCGCAGCTCGCCGCGAGGCTGGCGACGGCGCTGCGCTCGTGGCGCTCGCTGGAGCCGACCCGGCAGGCTGCCGCGCGCGAAGCGCTGCAGATGCTCGCCGCGCCGGCCGACCTGTCGAGCGACCTGCGCGACATCGTCGAGCGGACGCTGGCGTAGAAGCGAATAGCGGATAGCGGATAGCGGATAGCGGATAGCGGATAGCGGCGGACATGCCGCCGCGGTCGTCCGTCAACCCCTGCTCGCGCGCGCCGTCGACGATTTCGTAACTTTTTCGTAAACGGCTCTGGACACGCCGAATCGCGTCTGATTCCTTATGGACGATTCGGGCGTGCGGCGTTGCCGGATCACCAGAGGGACAGCTTCGGAGAGCCATTCATGGCCAAGGCGGACGCGTGGGGCGCGACCGGTGGGAGTTTTCATGCCCGGCGCACGGCAGTGAAACGCGCGAGCGCGGGCCTGATGGGCAGCGCCCGGCTGATCGCCGAGCCGGCATACCAGCGGCTGCTCGCCGCCGAGCCGCTGCTGCGC
>JAEZXF010000108.1 GCA_023419995.1 Pseudomonadota bacterium
GCCGGGACCTTCTCCCCGTGAACGGGGAGAAGAAGGATGGCCGCGACCACTCCATTCTTTCCTTCTCCCCGTTCACGGGGAGAAGGTGGCCCGAAGGGCCGGATGAGGGGCGGCGTGATCGTTTCAATGTCAGAGACCGAGCGCGGTCCTGACCGCGGCCGCTGCATCGCCGCCGTCGAAGGCCGTCACCCCCTCGAGCCAGGGGCCGAGCGCATCCGGATTGGCCTTGAGCCAGTCGGTCGCGGCCGCGTTCGGCTCCTTGCCGCCGTCGAGGATCGCGCCCATGATCTCGTTCTCCATCTTGAGCGAGAAGACGAGGTTGGTCAGGAACCTGCCGAGGTTCGGGCACTCCTGCACGTAGCCCTTGCGCACGTTGGTGTGGACGGTCGCGCCGCCGTAGTCGGGACCGAACACGTCATCGCCGCCGGCGAGATATTCCATCTCGACATTGGCGTTCATCGGGTGCGGCTCCCAACCGAGGAAGACCATGTGCTGCTGCGAGCGCGCCCCGCGCATGACGGCCGACAGCATGCCGGCTTCCGAGCTTTCCACCAGCTCGAAGCCCTTGAGGCCGAACTGGTCGCCCTCGATCATGTCGAGGATCAGGCGGTTGCCGTCGTTGCCGGGTTCGATGCCGTAGATCTTGCCGTCGAGCTGGTCGCGGAACGAGGCGATGTCCTGGAAGGTCTTCAGCCCGGCGTCGAAGGTGTATTTCGGCACGGCCAGCGTGTACTTCGCGCCGGTCAGGTTGGTGGTGATGGTCTCGACCGAGCCGTCCTCGCGATAGGGCGCGATGTCGGCCTCCATCGTCGGCATCCAGTTGCCGAGGAAGACGTCGATGTCGCCGCTCTTCAGCGAGGCGTAGGTCACCGGCACGGAGAGCACCTGCACCTCGGGCTGGTAGCCCAGCGCCGACAGGATCACTGAGGCGGTGGCGGTGGTGGAGGTTATGTCGGTCCAGCCGACGTCGGAGAAGGTGACAGCGCGGCAGCTGTCGGCTTCGGCGGCGGCGGCTGCGCCGGCGCCGAGCGCCACCGAAAGCGCGAGGGCTGCCGAAATCGTTGCGATGCGTGACATAAAAAGTCTCCCCATTTGAAGCGGCGGTAATTTTTGTTCTTGAGCCAAACACCATTTGTCCGCCGTTTCAACCCGAAGGGGCGTGACGCACAGCGCCGTGCACTTGTCTTTTGACGACAGGGGCCGTCGTTTTCAAGGGACACGGTCCGTGACCCTCGCCGGCCGGCGGCTTCGCCGATGCGGATGCCGTCTTTCAATCGCAATCGGCTCTACATATATTGCCTGCCACCCCAAACGTGTGCGGAACCGGAGAGACAAGCGCATGGCCACGCTGCAGAATTTCGATGCCGAGATTGCCCGTACCAAGCGGGTGGTCGAGGACATGCGCTCCAAGATCGAGCAGTCCGGCGTGGTGCTGGAGACGTTCGCCCAGGCCGACGCCAAGATCGGCGCCGCCGAATTCGACATCGAGAACGCGCGCATCCAGGACGTGCTGAACCAGCAGAAGGTGATGGAAGGCAACATCGCCGACCTGATCATCGGCCTGGAGGATGCCACCAACGTCTTCGGCTCCGAGTTCGAGAGCATGAAGAGCTACACGACGTGGGAGAGCTTCGTCGGCATCTTCTCGGCCCAGCGCAAGCAGCGCATGCGCACCGAGCGCGTGCGCAACATGTCGCTCGCCGGCAACCTGCAGGAGCTGCTGGCCAAGTCCGACACCATCGTCGGCATCCTCAAGGAACAGAAGAACGTTCTCGACCAGCGCTACAAGACCTCGGAGACGAGCCTGTCGCAGGTGATCGAGCGGCGCAAGCGCACCATTGAGGAGCTGACCGCGACGCAGAAGCGGATCGAGGAGCTGAACCCGCTGCTCCTCGACATCGAGAACCGCATCGCCGCCTCGACCAGCCAGACCGAGCGCACCGAGCTCGAGGGCGAGCGCTCCAAGCTCGCGACCGAGTACAACGAGCGCCAGGCCAAGGAGCAGGAGCTCCTGGCCGAGAGCCAGACGCTGGAGCGCTATACCTCGATGTTCCAGACCTTCGTCGATTCGCTCAACAACCAGATCGCGGCGCAGAACACGCTGATCAACAAGCTGACCATCGACACCGAGCAGCGCATCGTCCTCTACAAGGCGCTGGAGGATTCGCTGAAGACGGCGGCCCAGCAGGAGGTCGCCCACCGCATCAACACGCTGGGCAGCAAGGTCGACAACACGGCCGAGGAGACGATGGCCGGCATCGGCGCCGCCGCCCAGCGCCACATCGGCGACCTGCTCGAGCTGCACGAGAAGAACATGGTCACCACCGCCGACATCCAGCGCCGCAAGAAGCTCGCCGACGACGCCTTCGCCCGGCGCTTCGAGGAGGTGCTGAAGAAGCACAACGCGGCCGACTACGTGAAGCAGTAGGCGGCAAGGCCTAGCCGGGGTTCCTGACGCATGGCTCCCGCCAACGATGCCGCCCAGCGCTATTTCGGCGCCATCGCCGCCGCGCTCGGCGGCCTCGACATCTTCCTGCGCGACGACCGCTCGCCGCTCTACCGCCACGACCTCGTCGCCCGCGTGATGTCGGAATACATCGTGCGGCTGGAGAACTCGTTCTCCTCCTGGCGCAACCGGCTCGGCTTCATGGAAACGTTCCGCATCTCGCGCGCCGAGAGCGGCTATCCGGTGTTCCAGAACGTGCTGGAGCTGGAGAACGACCGCCGCACGGCCGAGAAGCGTCTCGCCGCCATTCCCGAGCCCGACGTGCTGCGCGCCGAGATGGCCGATTTCATCCTGCGCCGGCGAGCCATGCCCGAGGCGCTGCGCCGCTCGATGGCCGAGCGGCTCTATCTGGAGGACGTGTCGTCGGGCCTGACCTTCGCGCCCTTCGTGCTGCCGAAGACGATCCGCGTCTCGGTCAACCCCAAGACCATGCGGCCGATCTGCGTCGTCCACTGGGGCGCGTTCGACGGCGCGGCCAACCTGCCGCTGGTCTACATGGCGACGATCGAGGATTCGTCCGAGAACGTCGTGAAGACGCTGGTGACGAAGGACGGCAAGCTCAACGACAAGGTCAAGGTGCCGCTCCCGGTGGAGGGGTTGCTCAACCCCGAACTCGCCCACCGTTTCGACGATTTCGCCGAGAAGAACTCGGCCTATTCGTTGTCGCCGGCGACCATCGCCACCAATCTCGACAAGGATTTCGAGACGCTGCACCCCAAGCAGCTGCGCCGCGTCGTGCTCGGGCCGTTCTACTCAGCCGGCATCACCGAGCACAACTCGACGGTGGCCGAGGTGCTGTCCAAGGTGCGGCGCGAGGAGAACGCCTGGCTCCTGACCTGGACGGTGCAGGAGGTCTTCTCCAAGGCCGAGCAGCCGGCGCGCAAGGGCCTGTTCTCGCGCCAGCCGGCGCGCGAGGAGTTCCACATCGAGACCGACGATCTCGAGGCCGCGCGGCAGGGCGTCTCGTCCTACGAGCGCCACGCGCTGATCCCGCACGAGGCGTATCAGGCGCTCTACGCCGCCGGCGAGGCGCAGAAGATCTTTTCCGGCTACCAGGTGCACATCATCTCCAACGGCCAGGTGATCAGCGATGTGTAGCGCGATCTTGTCCGGCGCTGGCACTGCCCCTCACCCTTACCCTCTCCCCGTGAACGGGGAGAGGGGGTCGCCGGCGTTGCGGCAAGTCCCCTTCTCCCCGTTCGCGGGGAG